>PNIL01000058.1 GCA_002877955.1 Caldisericum exile
TTTACTTTTCTTATGGCGCGGTGAGGTGTAAATTTTTCAACCATCACATTATTATAAAAAAATTTTTTGGATTACAAGTTTTCTAATTTGCAAAAAAATGTTATAATAGATAAGTGCTTTTAAGGAGGTAATTTATGGAAGCTATTGCTGTGCAAAATCTCACAAAGTACTATGGAGATGTTAAAGCAGTTGACGGCATCAGTTTCGAAGTCCACGAAGGAGAAATATTTGGCCTTATTGGACCAAATGGTGCTGGTAAAACAACTACCTTAAGAATTCTTTCAACGATTATAAGAAAAAATGCAGGAGATGTAAAAATTTTTGGTTACGAGTTGGGAAAAGATGACGAAAAAATCAGAACTATCATAAGTTATCTTCCAGAGGAAGCAGGTGCCTACAAAACGCTTACAGGTTTTGGGTATCTTCAATTCATGGCAGGTTTCTATGCAAGTGATAAGAAAGAATTTGACG
The DNA here is from genome assembly GCA_002877955.1 of Caldisericum exile. Classification (GTDB taxonomy): domain Bacteria; phylum Caldisericota; class Caldisericia; order Caldisericales; family Caldisericaceae; genus Caldisericum; species Caldisericum exile_A. Next base: position 472 of record PNIL01000058.1, read on the forward strand.
AAATTTTAGAGAGAGGTATAAGTATTGCAAGTCTTGGTGATAGAATTAAAGATAAGGTATCTACATACAGCAAAGGTATGACGAGGAAACTTCTTTTAGCAAGAGCATTGATGCATCTCCCAAAGCTTGCAATTCTTGATGAACCAACATCTGGACTTGATGTGATAAATTCAATAGAGGTAAGAAACATAATAAAAGACTTCGTAAAAAATGGTATAACGGTGTTGCTCTCATCTCACAATATGCTTGAAGTTGAATATCTTTCTGATAGAGTTGCTTTGATTGATAAAGGAAAAATACTTGATATAGGCTCTCCAAAACAACTCAAAGAAAAATACAACGCTTCCAACCTTGAAGAAGTGTTTATGGAGGTTGTAAAATGAAAAATCTTCTTAATCTTTTGAAGAAGGATATACGAGAAATACTTACCCCACAATTATTAGTCCCATTGGTGATAGTCGTAATTTTCTATGGTTTGATAGGAAACGTTGTACAAACAGAAACTAAGAAGGCAACAAACCCTGAACCCGTGCTTGTAGTAGATTACGATAAAAGCGTTATTTCAAATCAATTTATTGAGAATTTAAAATCTGTTGCATTACCAGAAGTATATTATGGAGGTATTGTCGATCCAATTAACTATGCAACCTCAAAGAAGATTGATGTGATAATTGAAATTCCACAAGGTTTTGAATCAAATATTAAGTCGTTCAAACAACCTGAAATAAAGATTTACTCCGTTATTAAAGGAATTTCTGTTATGTCGGTCTCGCAACCTGCAAGAGTAAAAAGTGTTGTTTCTGCTATTTCTGAAACTCTTTCTGACATGTACATAAAGAATTTTACAAATATTGATCCAAGGATAGTAAAAAACCCAATAGCGCTTAAAGAATATGTTGTAGTAAATGGAAAACAGAGCGAAGCATCGCCTGAAATGGTCTCAAATTTACTTATGTCCCAAGTAATATTTATTCCAATAATACTTGCGTTTGTTATTATTTTTGCATCTCAAATGATCGTGAGTCTCATTGCAAGCGAAAAGGAAAACAAGACTCTGGAAACTTTAATGACAGTTCCTGTAAAACGTCCATATATAGTGCTCTCCAAAATGCTTGCATCCTCTATTATGGCTTTGATTATTTCGGCATTTTATCTTGTTGGGATGCGAAGTTACTTTAGCGGGATCTCCCAAGGTCAATTTTCTAATGCGCAAAGCTCTTCAATTCTTAAGGCACTTAATCTTGTTTATACACCAACGCAGTATTTTTACATAGGGCTTTTGCTGTTTCTTACAATTTTATCCTCGCTTGCTCTTGCAAGCATCCTTGCAGTGTTTGCAGAGGACACAAAATCAGCACAGATGTATTTGACACCTCTTATGATACTCATAATGATCCCGTATTTCCTTTCACTTTTTACCAACATTGACACTTTGAGCATACCTCTTAAAATTCTTGTTTATCTTATACCATTTTCGTATCCATTTATTGCCTCGCAAAAGATACTTTTTGGATCTAAATCAATTGTATATATAGGAGTTTTATATCTTACACTATTCTCTGCAATTGCGATTTTAATAGCAACAAAAATTATCTCCTCTGATAGGATCTTCACAACTAAAGTAAAGAAGGCTACATTTCACCTTTTAGGAAGGTAGAATGAAAAAAGTTTTTATTGTAATTTTGATATTAATAATTGTCCTACAGCTTCCGGTTAAAAATGCAAATTCTTTTACTCCCAATGTACTTACACTTACAAAGTTAAAAGGACTTTGTATAAGAGCAGATGATTTAAACAAGAGAGGTATTGAAAAATCACTAAAGGAAATAAGTGAGTATGGCTATAATACAATTTTCATTTTAGTAAAAACACCTGAAGGACAAGTTATTTTTCCGTCAAAAAATTTCCCCGTTTTAACCGATACACTTCCACAAATAATTGAAATCGCTCAAAAATACAATCTAAAAGTCTATGCGTATTTTCCTGTAATGATGGATAAGAATTATGGAACAAAACATCCAGAAGATTTAATGGGGAACCTTGGCTATGAAAAAAATACTTATTATATTAGTCTTCTTTCAAAAAATTATTTGAATTATATAAAATTATTTATTTCAGAACTCCTCAAATTTGATATCGATGGACTCGTTTTTGATTATATACGATACCCAAATGGAAGTTACGATTTCTCAAATTCGTTTGTGTCTTTGGGAAAGTCAAACGGAATTGATATGGATTATGTTAAAAGTGTTGCCTACAAAACCTTTATAAAACCTGCTGATTGGAAAACAATGTTTATACTTTATGAGAAAAAAGATAAGGATATTGTAAATTGGGTAAATTTGAGGGAACGTGTTCTTAAAGATGTAGCAATAGAGTTAAAAAATTATGCCTCACAAAAAAGGACAAATCTCAAATTTGGTGCATTTCTTGTTTCACGAGGCTACAGGTATGACTCAATAGAAACTTCTCCATCAATTAAAAAAACATATGCATATCAAAAGGTTAATTTCTCTTATTTTGGGGATACCTTTAATGGAATTCTTGATTTTGTGATTCCGATGATTTACCTTTCAAGCCTTGAAGAGAAAGAAGACTATGTAACAGTTGTCACAAATAAGATTAAATCATTGACGAAAGGAAATCTTGAAACATTCGTTGGCGTAAATCCAAGTGGTATTTCTTTGAAAGATACTGAACTTGAAATTTTCAATGCTTACCTTTATTCTTCTGGTGTAGTATTATTTAGATATCCTCTCTTTAATATGGGAGATTTAATTTTAGAAAATCCGTTGGAAGAAGGCAGGGAAGTCTTATATACTGTAAAAAATAATCTTGGGAATACAAGAAAAGAAAAAACCATCTTTAACGACAACTTTGTACCAAACGCAGAAAATGAGGTTATTATAAATCATTTTTATAAATTTTATACACTTGTTTTTAAAGTCGAAGATTTGTCATATTTTGTAAATGGGGAAAGGTATTCAATGGATGTTAGCCCAATTATAAGAGATTCACGAACATTCGTACCTGTTAGATTTTTAGGAGAAGCAGTAGGTTTTAAAGTTTCATATGATCCAAAGAAAAAAGAAGTTTTGTTGGACAATGGAAATATAATTTTAAAAATTGGAAGTAATATATATAAATCTTTTGGAAATGAACTTTCGATGGATACCGCACCTTTCATAGAAAACTCAAGAACTTTTGTGCCTTTGAGGTTTGTTATGGAGGCATTTAATTTTAAAGTTGATTGGGATGAATCTACTAAAAGTATAACTATAAGAGGAATCATTAGAGTGGATTAGTTAGTAATCATTATACCAGTGTCTGTTTTCTTTGCTTGATATAGCGCTTCGTCAAGGCTTTTAAGAAAATCTTCTAATGATTCTCCCTTGTATTCTTTTATCCCAATTGATGTTGAAAGATTGATTTTTCCGTCAATGTTTATGGATAGAATAGTCTCTCTTAGTCTTTTTGCGATTTGAAAAGCCTCTTTTCCGTCTGCTTCTTCAAGTTTTATTAGAAACTCGTCTCCACCAAATCTAAAGATGTAGTCAGATTGTCTTAGGTTTTCTTTTAACGCCTTGGAAAAAGCAACAAGAGCCTTATCACCTATTTCGTGTCCAAAGGTATCGTTTATATACTTAAACTTATCAAGGTCAAGCATTAGACATGAAAACCTGCTTCCATATCTTCTGTATCTATCAATATTTTTATTAAGAATATGATACAGCTGTTGCCTTGTTTGCACCTCAGTCAGCTTATCAAGAGTTGCAGTTCTAAAAAATTCTTCAACGAGTTTATTTTTCTTAACAGCGCTTGAAATTAATTCAGAAAAAACAAGAGCAATTTCCCAAAAATCTTCATTGTAAGTGTTTGGAGAATAGCTATCGATATTAACAATATAACTGACTCTATTATCTAATATTATTGGTATTCCAATCCAAGATAATGGATATTTACCAACTTTTAGCCAAAAACCGTATTTTGATGTATCAGGAATTATAAGGGGCTTTTGAGTATCTTTAATAACTTCAAGATTTCCGCCAACGCTTCCTTCGCTCAAATGTTTCTCAAGTACACTTGCAGCAATGTTATCAACATTTTTAAAAGCAACAAAGTGGTAAGGTTTTTGAGAGACATCAATAATAGTTGCTGATTCTGCGTTAAAGACAATGAACGCTAAATTTGTTATTTTCCAAAGTGCTTCTTCAATTGTAAGCCTCTCCTCTAATTCCGCAATTGCCTTTAATATTCCTATTAGATTATGATCCATGGCTTCTTAATTTTTCTACATAGAGAAGTCTATCGCATTCTATTATTAATTCATCACGGCTTTCATTGTTATATTCTTTAATACCAATAGAAACGCTTGGTTTAAAAGAAACTCCCAAGTCAATCTTTGAAAGATTGCTTTTAATACGCTTAGCTATTTGTACTGCTTTTATTTTATCTGCATGTGTTAAAATAGCTGCAAACTCATCTCCTCCTATACGAAAAGCGATATCAGAGGCTCTTATTGAATTTCTCAAAACATCAGCAAACTCTCTCAAAAAAGTATCACCAACAAGATGTCCAAATGTATCGTTTAGACTTTTAAATCTGTCAAGATCCATAAGGAGAAGTGTAAATTTCGTTTGGTATCGTTGAGCCTGTGTAATCTCATATAAAAGCCTATTTTCAAATTCCCTTCTGTTATAAAGTTTTGTAAGCGGATCTGTTATTGAATCCATACGGTATCTTTCAAGTAGCAGGTTCTTAGCAATTGCTATGTTTACGGTCTTTTGGAAAGTTTCAGCAAATTTTACATCATCTATTGTGTAATAATTTGGAATATCTTTACCAATATTAATGACAATAAAAACTTTATTTTCTACGTCTGAGAGAGGAATTCCCAACCATGATTTTGAATTCTCGCTTTTAACTGCCCATCCTGGAAATTCATTGGTATTTGGAATGTAGTTTATTTTTCCAGTTTTCACAATTGCATCAATATGCTCCCCAAAATATGGGGAATTTATCTTATTTTCAATTTCCGTTAATTTTTCTAAGTCCAAACCTTTTGAACCCAAGAATCTGTAAAGCCCCTTACCATTTGAAGTGTCAAGAATACTTACAGAATCTGCTCCAAAAAGGACACTCGATGCCTTGATAATCCACATGTATGTCTCTTCAAGCACTAAAGTATTACTAATTTTTATTGAATACTCTATAAGATTGTTTATTCTTAGCAAATAATTTTGTTGCTTTTCAATATTTTCTCTGTTTTCTTTTATTGTAATTAAGGTTTCAATGAGAGGGAGAAAATTCTCCAAACTATTTTTTACTTCATGCATATCCGTTTTATTTGATAAACTCTTAATTATGAAAATGCACTCTAAATCTCCAAATTTGCATTTAACAACATCTTCAAGATCGCTTTGGTTGATATTTTTATTCGCACTATTTTTCTTAGGTATGACTTCATTTTTATCTTTTATAAAAACTTCAAGAACGCAATTCAAATTTTTAAAATAGTTTTTCAAAATTGCAAATACTTCTTCAATGTTTGATTTTTTAAGAAGATCTTCCTTAATTTTATTTTCAATTGTCATCTTCTTAACTTTTGATTCAAGTCCTTCTAACTCTTTTAATGAAATGTGTTGCAAAGCAAAGAAAGTAAATGAAATTAAAAAAGCTAAAGCAACAAAGCTTTTTACAAATCCTAATTCGTTTGTTTTAATCATTAAAACAATAAATATATAAACTAATGTTAGTAGCAAAAATAAAGATAAAACTCTTACTATGACCTTATAGAATTTCAAAAAGTTTTTCGTCATCTAAGATAGATTCTTTAATGTCTTCTTTTAAAATACTTTCAATCTTCTCTTTTGATTGTAGCGCAACTTTAACAACCAATGGGTCAAATTGAATCCCACTAAACCTAATAAGTTCTTCCATTGCTTCATTAAGAGTTTTTCTTTTGGAATGAGGTCTTCCGGATACCATTGCATCAATTGCATCTGCTACATGGACAATTCTACTTGAGATAGGTATTTCACTGCCTTTTAAGTGAAAAGGATAGCCTTTACCATTAAACCATTCATGATGATAAAGCACAGTTTCTGCAACACTTTCAAGTATTTTAAGCTTTTTAATTAATTTGTATCCTAACTCAGGATGTCTAATGATATCCTCCCGTAGCTCTGGTGTAAGGGGGGTGTCATTTTTAAGAATATCCTCTTTTATACCAATTTTTCCTATGTCGTGGAGAAGTCCCCCAATTCTACATCTTGCAATTTCAGTGGCTGGCAGTCCCATGTTTTCTGCAATAATCTCTGCAATTTTTGAAACTCTCAGTGAGTGTCCTGCGGTATAGGTGTCTTTTAATTCCACAGCAGTAATCAATGCTTTAAGCATCTCAATAAAACTATTTTTTATTGTATTTACCAACCGAATTTCTGCTATAAGTGATGCTGCCATATTGACAAGCGTTTCTGTCCTGTTTAGCTCTTCTTCATTAAATTTTTTGTTTCCAAGCTTTGTAAGAAGTATAACTCCATAGAGTTCATCGTTAAACACTATCGGTACTGCAAGAAGTGCAGAGTCCTCATTTGGTGTTCCGGGTATATGCTTTGCAATGTTACTTTTGTTTGCACTGTTTAAGTATTTTGGAGTCTTTTCTAATGCAACTTTACCTGAGAACCCTTCACCTAACTTCAATCTTGTCTTCAAAATTTGATCTCTATAGATTCCCTCTACATACTCTGGAATAAGCGTATCGATACCATCAAATTTAAAGTAAGTGAATTCATCGGCATTTGTAACTGTTTTAAGTATATTCCACATCTCTCTTAAAAAATTTTCTTGTTCTTCAAGTTCGTACAACATCCGCGAAAGTTTTTGAGCACCGTTTAAAATTATTTCTTGTCTTTTAATTTTTTTACTTAACTCATTTATCCTGTAGAAAAAATAAAAAGCAAAAGTTAAAGATATCAGAAGTGAAATTAAAAGGAAGATATTTATGTTATTCATACGTTAAACCTGAAATGGACAATCTCTTTGTTTTTTACAATATAATTTGCACCTTCAATTCTTAATAGCCCTTTCACCTTTGCCTCCTTAAAGGAAAAATTAACGCTCTTAAAATCCTCATAAGAGATGACCTCCGCTGCTATAAACCCTCTTTCAATATCAGAGTGTATCTTTCCTGCAACTTTTTTGGCATTTAATCCCTCCTCAAAAAGCCATGCCCTTACTTCGTCCTCTCCAACTGTATAAAAGACATTCAAATGAAGTAAGTTCATTATAGTCAAATCTAAAACTTCATTTATTGCCTCTTTTTCAAGATTATAAGAGTTAAGAAATTCCCTTTTTTCATCTTCATTACTCAATTTAGAAATCTCCTCCTCAAGCAACACAGGAATTACTGCAAACTCAGTTTCTTTGTAATTAAATTTCTGTCGCAGGTTCTCCTTTATTTCGCTTCTTTTTGGAATTTTTTCTTCATTAATATTGATAACAAACAAGGTAGGTTTTAGAGTAAAAAGCCCAAAAGACTTTGTGGATAACTTTTCTTCCTCTGTTAAATCAAGGTTTCTTAAAGGAACTTCATTGTAAAGTGCGTCCTTAAATTTTTGAAGAGTTTTTTGTTCTAAAGCTTTATCGGGTGTTAATTTTTCCTTCTTGAGTTTTTCAAGCCTTTTCTCAACAACATCAAGATCAAGAAGGATTAAATCGCTTTCAAAGATTTTTAGATCAGTTTCAACATCATCTTTGCTAAAATTATCGACAACAGTTATAAGTGCATCAAATTGTCTAATTGAGGAAAGAATTTCATTTCTTCTTTTGGCTTGTTCAATACCTGACGGAATACCTGGTAAATCCACAAATGTCATTGTTGCAAAAGTTGTTTTCTTTGGTTTAAAAACACTTGAAAGAAGAACAATATTTGGATCAAAAATTTTTACATCTGCTATATTTTCTTTTTCAATGCTCAAAGGGATTTCTTGCCCTACAAGTGCTTTAAAGAGAGTCGTTTTTCCGCTTTGCGGTAATCCTACAATCGCAACCTTCATATTTAAATTATATTCCTTTCTTTAGAAATAAAAAATGGTAGCGTAGCAGGGAGTCGAACCCTGATCTGGGGATTGAGAGCCCCCCGAACTAACCGTTGTTCTACTACGCCACCTGGCTGGGAAGGATGGATTCGAACCATCATTAGAGGATCCAGAGTCCCCTGTCCTACCATTAGACGACTTCCCAACGCAAGTTAAATTATAAGGAAATCAAAAAATTTTTCAATAGGGTTATTTGATTTCTTCTTCTTGAATTTCAACACCTTTTTTCTTTAAAATTTCTTTACCCTTTTCTTTTACTTCTTCAACTTTTTGGGCAACAGTTTCCTTTAATTCTTCACCTTTTTCTTTTGCCTTCTCTGTTATTTCAATGCCCTTTTCTTTAATCATTCTTCGAGTCTCATCACCGGATTGGGGAGCATAAAGTAACCCAACTACAAAGCCCACAAAAGCACCGATTAAAAATCCACCAACAAATGAATCAACTTTGTTCTCGCTCATTTCTACCTCCTAAAAATTTTTTGTACATATTATAACCCTGTATCACACCTAAAGCAATTTTTCCAATATTTAAAATTTGACTTAGAAAGCTTTGTTGTTTGCCTATTTGAGCTAAAGGTTGCAAAAATCCATTTAGAGTAGTTATCATGTTTATGTTTCTAATTAGACTTTTTGTCTCCTGAGTTATGCCTGTTGTATTTCTAAGCGTCTTTTTAAGTTCTTCAGAAAGCATATCAATATTTCTTTCAATAGTCTTTAGGGTCATCTCAACCTCTGTAAGAGTTCTTGTTAAATCTCTTTGAAAATTAAGAAGAAATATGAAAGTTCCTGCTACACCAAGAAGAAGGGAAATTGCAATAATCCAAACTGCTATTGTGAGACTCATTCCATAACCTCCTTATATAGGGAACCCCAGGTAGGCCGTGACTTAGCAGATTCTGGAGTCCCGAAGGACAAGTGGGGGCTTAAGCACTTTTCTGGGAAGCCCGAAGGCTTCAAACCTTCTGGTGCATCCACCCCCAAGACTATTGTGTTGGCCCCAATCCGCTAAGTTTAACACGAACCTCCCAGAGTTCCAATTATATTTTACTACAATATTAAATATTTTCAACTACCGCATTAAAGTACGCATATAGTAATAAATATATTGCTGCGCATAACCTGAAAGATTTCCAAAGGTTGTTCTTCCGAATCCTGTAAGTTTTCTTATTGAACCCTTGATTCCAAAAAATTTTTCAAGCCCCTTCACTATCCAAGTATCAACAGGAAAGGCACTTAAATCACCATAGCCAAAAAGTATTATGCATTCAGATACCTTGTCGCCAATTCCCAAAATTGATTTTAGAAATTTCTTTTTTTCTTCGTAAGGTAAATCTTTTATTTTATAAAGATCTTCTTCTGTATAGTTTTTAATTAGATTTAAGAAAAATTTTTCCCTGAAACCCAGCCTTAAAGAACTAATCGCATCTAAGGGAAGTTCAAGCATATCCATTCTTCTTGGAAAGAGGTAAAATATCAAGCCATCTACTTCAATTGACTTATTTGTTAGATATGCAAGTTTATTAAGTCTTGAGGTAATTACTGGTATCTGAGATTGTATTGAAAATATAAAAGAAATTGTGGTTTCATAAGGTTCCATTTTCATAAGCCTTATGCCTTTTGAAAATTCAACTACTTCTTTCAAATTTGGCGCAATTTTAATAATTTCCTGATTTATACGAGTTACGTCGTGTGAAAGTCCAAAAATAGAATAAAAATCTTCCTCTGATAAGTACTTCCCAAAGACTTCAACTTTAAGTTTTGTTACATCTTTAAAAATTTCTTCTCTTATCTTTATTAAGCTCTCCTTATACGGATAGTAATAAGCACCATTTTCAAAGAAAAATCTGAAAGTTTGCCCACATTTAAGTGTTTTTTCCAATGAAAAGTCTTTTACTTTTGTTTCAAAGCTATTTTGCAAGTTCAAAGATTGCTTTTCCATAAATTTTTGCTAAATTGACTAAATGGTCAATTTCAATATATTCGTTTGCCATATGTTCTACCTTTTCCATTTCTTCAAATGTAGGCCCAAAAGCAACGCCCATATCCATTGCTCTTGCGTAAGTTCCACCACCTATGGCAAGGGTATAACCCTTTCTCCCAGTAGTTTCTTCGAAAACTTTAAGAAGCGTTTGAACTAATTCTGAATCTTCTTTTACATATAGAGGATTTTGATTTTTATACTGGGAAACCCTTAATCCGTAATCTTTTCCTGCTTCATTAAAGCCGTTAACTATCCTTTCAAAGTTATCAGTGATTGGATATCTAATGTTGAAAGTTAACTCTGCAAAAGATTCATTTACTTCTATTACACCTAAATTCATTGTTAATTTTCCTGAAAGCGTGTCCTCATTTGCAATCCCCATAAGCCCACCGTATACATCATTCCCAACTTTATTTACAATGAAGTTAAGTACTTCTTTTGTTTCTCTGTGTTTAACTTCACTCAAAATCGAATTTGCAAGTTTTACAATTGCATTTATTCCCTGTTCTGGAAGTGCTCCATGTGCAGATTTCCCATGAGCTTCTACAATATTTCCTTTTACTTCAATTCCTTCATCAAGGTTCAATAACTTTAAGGCATCTTTAAATTCCGCTTTCGCATAATCTGGCACCATGTTTGGTCGATTTCCACCAATGATTTTTACTTCTTCATTTTTGGTTTCAAAATCTCTTCTAAGTGTTATATTTAAAATTCCCTTTTCCCTATTGATAAGTGGAAATTCTGCATCAGGGGTAAAGCCTATAAGTGGATCATGCACTACTTTTTTAAAATGTTCCATACATTTCCAACCTGTTTCCTCGTTTGTTCCAAAAACAATTCTTACTCTTTTCGACAACTTTACTCCAGTTTCTTTTAGCGCATAAGCGCCAAAAAGTGCTGCCATTGTAGGGCCTTTATCATCTATGGCTCCCCTTCCATAAATTTTTCCGTCGTGGATTTCTGCACCATATGGTGGATAAATCCAATTACTTCCCTCTGGCACAACATCAAGATGGCCAAGAACACTAATTACATCTTTCCCATCACCAAATTCTGCATATCCAACGATATTGTCAATATTAACTGTTCTAAAACCGAGATCTTCAGAAATCTCAAGTGCAAGTAGAAGTGCTTTTTTTACATTTTCTCCAAATGGTGCATCGCTTGTAGGTGTTCCTTCAACACTTGGCACCCTTATAATCTGCTGAGTGATTTCAATGAGTTTTTTCTTGTTTTCTTCTATGAATTTTTCCATAATACGCCTCCTTCAGGTTATTTTAACATTTTTTTGAAATTTTTCGACACGTTTGCCATAGTATATAATGCGAAAATATTTTCGTATAATTTATAGGAGGTATTAGATGGATGAGCGATAAATTCGATTTACTGAAGGATTATGTAAGGATGCTTGCTATTTACTATGGTAAGAATTTTGGTGTTCCTATTGAAGACCTCTTTCAGGAAGGTTTTCTTGCCTATTATGAGAACCTTAAGCACTATAAAGGCCTTAAAGAGAAAGAGTTTGTTCTTGTTATGAAAAGGATTGTTAATAGGGCTATGTATAGGTTGGTAAAAGAGGAAATTAAAAGAAGGGCAAAAGAGGTTAGCATAAGCGATTTGGAGGAAATGTGAAACAATTAGACTACGAATTAGGTTTAATTTTTGATAGAGTATCTCTTAAATTAGATGCAAAAGAATACGAAATCTATTGGTATTTAAGGTATAAGAGAATGCCCTACGATAGTCCTACAAATATCGCAAGAGAATTAGGAATTCCTCGTACAACCTATATTTCAAGGAAAAAGAAACTTGAAGAGAAATTGAGAAAGTTAATTATTGAAATGATTGGAGAAGACGGTGTAAGAAGAATAAACGAAAAATTTTTTAGAATTGGTGATTTTGAATAAAATATAAAGTTATGAAAATAGTTGAAGATTTGCATGTGCACACAAAGTTTTCTAAGGACTCAAAAGAAGAGCCTATAAACTATGTGAATTTGGCAATGGATCGAGATATCTCATATCTTGGCTTTTCCGAGCATATAGACCTTGATCCATTTGATAAGGATTTTGGATATTATAAGTTTAATGAGACTTATGAAGAGTATAAAAGATTAAAGGATTTTGTAGATAACAAGTTTGAACTTCTTTTTGCATCTGAATTAACATATCAGAGTAATCTACATTCTTCAATAGAAAATGAGGTTTTAACTAAACCATTTGACTACATAATCGGCTCTGTGCATAGGATTGATGGATACACAATATCAGGTCCTCACGGAGTCGATTATTTTAAAGATATTGATGAATACACAGCCTACATGCGTTATTTTGAAGAGGTTTTACGCCTTGTTGAAACAGATTACTACGATATCGTAGGCCACTTAGATGTTATTAAAAGATATGGTAAAAACTATTACGGCGAATTTCATATTGATAAGTATATTGACATAATTACAGAGATCCTAAAAAGAGTAATTGAAAAAGGAAAAGTAATTGAAATCAATGCATCTGCATTTAGGCAAGGCTTTTCTATGCCATATCCATCAAAAGAGATTCTTGAGCTCTACGTTAATTTAGGTGGGAGAGAAGTAGTTTTAGGTTCAGATTCACACTCAGCAAAACAGTTCAACGCATACTTAGAAGAGACAATCCTTTTTGCAAGAAGTGTTTTTGATTTTGAGATAGTTTCATATAAAATGAGAAATAAGAGAAAAGTTTCTAAATTAAGTAATCTAATAAAATAGGAGGTAAAGATGGATAAGGATTTTGTTGTAAATGAAGAAGTCCTTCAAAGGACCATTGAGAGGGCAAGAGAAAAGAACATTATTATCCCAACCTACGAAGAGATGAGAAATCCAGAGAAGATACCCGAAGGAATAAAACAGGAACTAAAGAACATAGGATTATGGGACTTACATCCGAGAAATCTCTTTAGGATTACATGGAAAAACGAGCCTGTTAAGTTTGGCGGTGGCTTTGATGGTGTAAATTACCTTGAATTGCCAAAAGAACTTACAGGTGTTAAAGCAAGAATTTTTATACTTTTGGGTAAGTTCTTCCCCACTGGATCTCATAAAGTTGGCGCAACATTTGGACCTCTTGTTGAGAAACTTGTTCGTGGTGAATTTGACCCAACAAGACAAAAGGCACTCTGGCCATCAACTGGAAACTACTGCAGAGGCGGTGCATTTAACTCAGCACTTCTTGGTTGTAAGGCAATTGCCGTACTACCTGAGGGTATGTCAAAAGAGAGATTTGAGTGGCTTAAGAGTATTGGCGCAGAGGTTTATGCAACACCTGGTGTCGAAAGCAACGTAAAAGAAGTTTTTGACAAATCAAAAGAGTTAAAACAAAAATATCCTGATGAAGTTGTTGTCCTTAACCAGTTTGAGGAGTTTGGAAATCCTGTTTGGCACTATGCTATTACAGGACCTGCAATGGAAGAAGTATTTGAGAAAAATAAACGAGAAGGAGATAAATTTACGGCATTATTCCTTACTCAAGGGTCTGGTGGAACGCTTGGTTCAGGGAATTACTTAAGACAAAAGTTCCCAAAAATTAAAATCGGAGCAGGAGAAGCCCTTCAGTGCCCAACTCTTCTTTACAACGGATACGGTGGTCACAGGATTGAAGGTATAGGCGATAAGCATGTTCCTTGGATAATCGATGTAAAAAACCTCGATATGGTAGTTGATATTGACGATGAATATACGATGCATCTTTTGAGACTATTTAATGAACCTGAAGGAAGAAAATATCTAAAAAAGTTCTTAGCAGAAGAATTCGTTGATAAACTTGACCTTCTTGGAATTTCTTCCATTGCAAATATTGTCGGTGCAATAAAAATGGCAAAGTACTACGAAATGACAGAGCACGATGTAATATTTACTGTTGCAACTGACTCTATGGAACTTTATCAATCAAGAATCCAAGAGTTAAGAGAGCAATACGGAGAATACAATGAAATCGAGGCAGCAAAAGACTTTGAAAGATACTTGATGGGTATAACAACCGATTGGATGATTGAAATGAATTATTACGACAAGAAAAGAATGCATAACCTCAAGTATTTTACCTGGGTAGAACAACAAGGAAAAACTGTTGAAGAATTAAATGAGCAGTGGTATAACGAAAACTACTTCATTGAAAGACTCGAATCTTATAAAAAGTGGGATGAGTATATTAAGGAATTTAACGAGAAAGTTGGGCTTATAAAGAAATATCGTTAGTTATTACTGTAAAGGGGAGTGCTTGACACTCCCTCTATTTTTATTTATAATCTTGAAAGTAATAATTTTGGGAGGCAAAAATGGGAGAAAAAGTAAAAGTTGAATTAAAGCAAGCATACGGACTTACTGTAATTGCAAGGGCAAATTCAAATGCTTGGGTTGTTATGGATGGACCTGAAAAATTCAATGGGCACGAAGCAGGACCAAGACCTATGGAACTTTTTCTAATGGGATTAGCAGGTTGCACGGGACAAGATGTCATTTCAATCCTCGATAAAATGAAAGTCCCCTATAGGGATTTTAGAATTGAAATCGAGGCAGATAGAGCAGACGAACATCCAAAGGTATACACAAAGATTCATATTAAATACATTGTTTATGGAGATGTGCCAGAAGATAAATTTGTTACAGCAATTGAATTATCAAAAACTAAATATTGCTCTGCACAAGCAATGCTATCAAAGGCAGCAGAAATAACAACTTCTTACGAAATAATAAAATAATAGTGTTTGACTTAGCCTAATTTGAATAGGAAAGGTGTATTGCCTTTCCTATTTTCTTTTGTATAGTAGCTTTTCTTTCTCTACAAATTGGTTAGCTTCATCTCTATTTATGAAATAATTGAGTATTGCTCTTATGGAACTTTCTATAAGAGTGTAAACAACGGGATCGTGCAAGGTAATTTGAAGCTCTTTAAAGATTTCTTCAACTGTCCTTGGAACAGAAATCATGTCTAGGATCTTATCTTTAATTTCTTCAACATGCTTTAGGTTATGTTTGATAATTTTATCGCCCTCACTTTTCGTGTAAAGAACCCCATGAGAAGGCAAAATGTATTCATAATCCATAGATATTAAGGACTTCATCGAATTCTCAAATTGTTCTAAGTCGTGAAAATATGGAATTATATATTTTTCAAGCACTTCCTTAGAGAAGAAAGCATCTGAAGAAAACACTACATTTTCAAGAGATATGCCAATCATCCCAATTGAATGTCCCGATAGATTGAGAATTTTAAGATTTTTGAAAGAATCTTGGTTTAAGTTTTCGGCCTCAACATCGATTTCTACTTCACTACTTCTTATCCATTTAGAAAGAAAATTTTTGTTGGGACTACTCCCCAAAGACAAATATATGGGCTCAAGTATGGGGTTCTCAATAAAGATCTTTTCCAATTTACTTGATATAGCAGTAATTCCAAAATAATCTTTTAAAAATCTTGCTCCACCAGTATGGTCTGCATGGTGATGTGTAAGTATTAGGTATTTAGGTTTTATACCTTTTTCCTCTAAAATTTTTTTGATTTTCTTTCCCTTATCCTTATCAATTCCTGCATCAATGAGTAAGAATTCATTACCAAGTTCAACCAAGCCTATGTTTGTTGTATCTTCAATGTAAAAAATTTGATCCTTTATTTCTTTAAGTTCCATTTATATATTTTACAGATATTCCAAAATTACAAAATATTAAAACGGAATAGTCTTAAAAATCACTTTTTGAATTAGCACTCTTTTTTAGTATAATTATTTAATTTGATAAAGTGGAGGTTATCTATGCCATTTGAAAAATTGGAAGATGTTAAAAACATACCTCAGGAAGAAGAAAAACTAATTGAGTTTTGGAGAGAAAACAAAATTTTCGAGAAGAGTCTTAAAATAAGGGAAGGCAAGCCTCGTTTTGTGTTTTATGAGGGACCACCTACAGCAAACGGAAAACCAGGTGTCCACCATGGGCTTTCAAGGATTTATAAGGATACCGTTTTAAGATTTAAATCTTTAACTGGATATTACGTGCCACGCCGAGGAGGATGGGACACCCAAGGATTACCTGTTGAAATCGAAGTTGAAAAGATGCTTGGAATCCATACAAAAAGAGAAATTGAAGAATTTGGCATTGAAAAGTTCAATCAGCTTTGTAAAGAATCTGTTATGAAATATGTTGATGATTGGGAAAAGATGACAGAACGAATTGGTTTCTGGCTTGATATGAAAAATGCCTATAAGACTTATGAAAATTATTACCTTGAAACAATTTGGTGGATTTTGAAAGAAGTTTTTAATAAAGGGCTCCTTTATGAAGGACATAAGGTTGTTCCATACTGTCCAAGATGCGGCACAACCCTCTCATCGCATGAAGTTGCGCTTGGTTACAAAAAGGTAAAAGACCCTTCAATTTATGTATTCTTCCCTGTTGTTGACGAAAGATTCCCTGATACAAATCTTCTTGTTTGGACTACAACTCCATGGACTCTTCCCTCTAATGTTGCCGCTGCTGTAAATCCTGAATTTACATACATTTTAGTTGAGTTTGATGGAAAGAAAGTTATCCTTGAAAAGACAAGGGCACACGCAATACTAGGTCATGAGGGTGTTGACTACAAATTAATAGATGAATTCAAAGGAAGAGACCTTGAGGGCATAAAATACGAACCACCTTTTAGATATATTGAGTTAAATAATGAAGACGAAGGGAAGGCATTTAGGGTTGTTCTTGCAGACTTTGTTACAAATGAGGATGGCTCTGGAATTGTCCATATTGCACCTGCCTTTGGTGAAGACGACCTAAATGTTGGAAAAGCATATAATCTTCCGATGATTCAACTTGTTGATCTTGAAGGCAAATTAACCGAAGGACCCTATAAAGGAAAATTTGTAAAAGATGCAGACCCATTACTCATTGAAGACTTGAAAAAAAGAGGACTTTTATTCAAGAAAGAACTCTATGAGCACGATTACCCCTTCTGTTGGCGTTGTGGGACACCACTTCTCTATTATGCAAAAGGCTCATGGTTCATAAAGATGTCAGCCCTACGAGAGGAACTTGTCAAAAACAATGAAACCGTTAATTGGTTCCCTGAGTCAATTAAATACGGCCGCTTTGGTAATTGGCTTGCAAATATTAACGATTGGGCGCTCTCAAGGGAACGATACTGGGGAACACCACTTAACATCTGGAAGTGTGAAAATTGTGGTCATGTTGAATCAATTGGAAGTATAAAGGAATTGCAAGAAAAGGCGATAGAAGAAGTGCCCGATGATATAGAACTCCACAAGCCATATGTTGATAGAATTCACTTAAAGTGCCCTAAGTGTGGTAGCACAATGTCAAGAGTACCCGAAGTTATCGATGTGTGGTTTGATTCTGGTGCAATGCCATTTGCACAACTTCACTATCCATTTGAAAATGTTCTGGAATTTGAACAAAATTTCCCTGCAGACTTCATAACCGAAGCAATTGACCAAACGCGGGGTTGGTTTTATTCTCTTCTTGCAATATCAACACTTGTTAAAGGTGTTGCTCCATACAAGACTGTAATGTGTCTTGAACTCATTCTTGACGAAAAAGGGCAAAAGATGAGTAAATCCAAGGGCAACGTTATTGATCCATGGACAATACTCAATGTGCAAGGCGCAGATGCCTTTAGGTGGGCAATTTATACTGCATCTCCTCCGTGGCTTCCAAGAAGATTTGGCCCAAATGTTGTAAATGATGCAATGAAAGAATTTATAATTCCTTTGAGAAATGTATATTCTTTCTTTTCAATGTATGCAAATCTTGATAAGTTTAATCCAAGAGATGTTAAATATGTTCCAGTTAATGAAAGACATATACTCGATAAATGGATAATTGCACGAGTTGAGGAGATAAACAAAGAGGTTTGGGATAGGTTTGACAAATTTGAAATTACACCTCTTACAAAGGATATTCAAAAATTTGTAGATGACCTTTCTAACTGGTATGTGAGACGTTCGCGAAGGCGATTCTGGAAATCAGAAAATGATGAAGACAAAATTTCTGCTTATCTTACACTTTATGAAGTGCTTGTAAAACTTTCATATATCCTTGCACCTTTCACGCCATTCTTGTCTGAATCCCTTTATCAAAGACTCGTTAGAACAATTTACCCTGAAATGCCTGAAAGCGTTCACTTAACTGATTATCCAAAGCCAAACGAAACCTTAATCGATCAAAACCTCATTGAGAACATGGAACTTGTTATTGAAATTACTTCAATGGGAAGAAGCCTCAGAAAAGACTCTAAAATAAAGGTAAGGCAACCCCTTTCAAAGCTCGTAGTTGTTCTTAATAGCGATGTCCATAAGGAATTTGTTATTGAGAATATACCTGTAATAGCGGAAGAATTGAATGTAAAAGAAATTGTACTGGATAATTCAATAGAGCCTTATGGTGAAGTAAATCTTAAGCCAAATCTTCCAGTGCTTGGACAAACTTACGGGAACAAATTACCTAAGATAGTTCAGAATCTTTCAGACCAAAAAGTTATTAATGCACTTTTAAAAGAAGGTTTTGCGCAAATTGAAGTTGATAATGAACCTTTAAGACTTACAATGGGCGATGTCTTCGTTGAAGTTAAAGGGAAAAACAACTATATTGGTGCTTTTGAAAATGGCAATTTTGTTTTTCTTGATACGACATTAACGGATGATCTTATTAAAGAAGGAATATCACGTGAAATTATCCATACAATTCAAAATATGAGAAAAGAAGCAAACTACGATATTGCAGATAGGATAATAACTGCAATATCACCAAAAGATGATATTATCAAAGAATTCGAAGACTACATTAAGGAAGAGACGTTATCAACTGAAATAAAAGAAGATCTTGAAGAGTTTGATATTTCAAATTCGCTTGAGGCAAATGAAAAAACGTATACAATTAAACTGAAAAAAATATGAAAAAAATGAAACTGACCCTTTTACAGTTCGTTCTTGCAAGTTTTGAAGGGGTGATACTAACGTAGGCATTACTTTTGACATTACCTTTTGCAAGCAGATCCCACACGTTTACAAATCCAATTACTGCGTTATTTACTGCATCATTTGTAACAGGACTTGTTGTTGATACGTCCAATTACTGGTCGTTTTTAGGACAATTAATAATTCTTATTATTCAGGTTGGTTGCTTGGATACATGACCATTGCAACATTTGTATTATTCGGGTTGCGAAGAAGAGCCGCATCGAGGGAATAAGTAGTTTTAATGGAAGGGCTTAATGTTCCACGCTTACGAAAATAATACTTTTTGCTGAAGCTGTTTTTTGCACGGTTATTACAATGGAGGGGCTTACTGCTTTGGTCCTGTTTTTAAGGTTTATAAGAATGTTTCCGCTTTATAGAGCGATTGGTGCTTCCATATTCCGTTCAGTTTCTGTATTTTGCAACGCCGGTTTTGATGTAATGGGCAACTTTAAAAGTCTAATTCCATTTGTTAATGACCCGGCTGTCAAAATTACGAAAATGCTACTTATTGAATATAAAAATCCAAGCACACTTGGAAAACTTCAACTTTATGGAAAGATCCATGCAAATTTCTTTAAGTCAATTACTCCAAGGACAGTAGGGTCTAACACGATTGATATTGCAAGCCTAAATCAACCAACCATTTTGCTTCTTACCGTTCTTATGCTTATAGGTGGTTCTCTCAGAGGAACTGTAGGGGGAATAAAGACAACAACATTTATGGTCCTTGTATTCCTTATGGTAAATGCTTATAGAGAACTTACCCCGATCGTAATTTCCGGAAGGACAATACCGCTAAAAACGATTAGAAAGGCAGTTTTCATATTTTGTTTTGCTTTAACACTAATTCTTATTTCGATATTCCTCATTCTTTTTAATCAAGGGAATGAATCTTCTTTCCTAAAGGTTTTATTTGAAGTAACCTCCGCCTTTGGAACAGTAGGGCTTACAACAGGAATCGCACCTCATTTATCAACATTTGCAGGATTGGTAATTATTCTTATAATGTTTATAGGAAGAGTTGGACCATTAACCATGATGGTGAGTTTCGGTTTTAGAAAAACTCGTGCAATACCTCAATACCCAGAAGAGGATATTGCGGTAGGATAGGAAGACAGTTATGAAAAAGCAATTTGGAGTTATAGGAGTTGGAAAATTTGGCACTGCCGTTGCATTAAGCCTTGAAAGTTTGGGATATCCAGTCCTTGCTATTGATTATGATGAGACTGTAATCGATGCAATAAAAGACAAGGTATCTTTTGCTGAAATTGTTGACGCAACAAATCCTGAAGCACTTGAAGAAACTGGAATTAAGAACTGCGATACGGTAATAATTGCAGTTGGTGATGTAGAATCAAGCGTACTTATTGCACTTGTCCTTGAGGAATTAGGGATAAATCATATTATAGCAAAGGCAAACTCTCAAATACATGGACGAGTTTTAAGGAAAATTGGCGTAAAGGAAGTTGTAACTTGAGAGAAAGAGATGGGAGTTCGAACTGCAAATAGAATTACTTCAGCAAATATCCTTGATTATATAGAAAATTCCCCTGAGATTGATCTCCTTGAGTATAAGATTATTCATAAGGATCTTACAGGAAAAACGCTATTAGAACTTGCTTTGAGAAAAAGATTTGGTGTGTCCGTTATTGCAACAAGGAGAGGCGAAGATTTAATTGTTTCGCCTAGCGCACAAGAAAAATTTCTTGAAGGCGACGTAATATTTATAATAGGTAGAACAGAAAATTCTTTTGCATTTAAGGAGGCTTTGGAAAAGTGATTAAAGCACTAACAATTGACCTTTGGGAAACACTTATAGAGGATAGAGATTCAAACGAAATTGATAGAGATAAAAAACGTGCAAAATTTATTATCGAGGAATTGAAACTCAACGAAGATAAAATTGATGAAATTATGCATTTCTTTACAGATCTAACAGAAGCCTTTAAGCACCCATCACCTGAAAATTCATGGTCAATTCTTCCTGAAGATCAAGTGAAGATGCTTCTTGAAAACTATCTAAAGGTTCCATACACAGGATCGCAATTTGAAAAAATAGTTGAATACTACAAAACTGTAATCCTTGAAAATCCACCAGTTCTAACGGAGCAATCCATTCCCAAAGTACTTATGAGATTAAGCAAAAGGTATACTCTTGCTCTTATCTCAAACACAGGAAGAACTCCCGGAAGTGTCCTTTTAAATATACTTGAAATATACGGTATAAGGGATTACTTTTCTCATTTTGTTTTTTCTGATGAAATCCGAGCGCGAAAACCAGATCCAAAGGTTTTTGAGCATGCAAGAAATTTGTTAAATCTCGAAAAAGAAGCTATTGTTCATATTGGCGATTCTTTTAACCTTGATTTTATGGGTGCAAAATCTTATGGTTTTAACGCAATTCTATATGCAAAAGGAAAAGATAACGTTCAAGTAGAACCATACATTAGATCTTTTGAAGAATTGGAGAGTATTCTCGATGAAAAATTCAATTAGTATTGATGGACATAATCTTACCATTGGCGATGTTGTTAAAGTTTCAAACGATTTCTATGAAGTTTCAATAAAAAAAGATGCGTTAAAGCGAGTAGAAAAATCTTCTGAAATTGTAGAAAGAATTGTAAAAGAAAATCGCCCTGTTTATGGCATAAATACAGGATTTGGAAAACTCGCAGAAGTTACAATAGGACAAGATGAGCTTTCTCAACTTCAAGAAAACCTAATTTTAAGTCATTCTTCAGGAATTGGTGAGCCTTTTAATGAAAATGAAGTAAGGGCTGCAATTTTAGTACGGGCAAACTCTCTTTCCAAGGGATATTCTGGGATAAGAAAAGAAACTTTGGAAAAATTAATAGAGATACTTAATAAGAGAATTTATCCCTATGTTCCGCTATATGGATCAGTTGGTGCCTCAGGTGATCTTGCGCCTCTTGCTCATATTGCACTCCTGCTTTTAGGTAAGGGTCGTGTTTTAAAAGATAGAAGAATTGAAAATTTTAGCGAAGTTTATTCATTTTATGGTTTTAAACCCCTGAAAAATTTTTCGCCAAAGGAGGGTCTTGCTCTAATTAATGGAACTTCATTTGAGGCAGGTGTATCAACTTTGCTTGTTTATGAAGCAAATTACCTTTTTAATGTTGCAATTAAGTCAGTTGCTACAGTTTTTGAAGCCTTACGCGGGTTAACTTCTGCTTTTGACCATAGGATTCATGAAGTACGAAATTCCAAGTCCCAAAAACTTGTGAGCGAAAAGTTCCTTGAAGTCATAAAAGAAAGCAAACTCGTCAATACTTCCTCTAAGGTGCAGGATGCATATACCTTGCGCTGCATACCTCAGGTTTATGGGGCAGTTTTTGAAAATATTTCTTACATAGAAAGCTTTCTTCAAAGAGAAATTAACGCATCAACTGATAATCCTCTTATTTTTGAAGACGGAACAGTCATCTCTGGTGGAAATTTTCATGCACAACCTCTCTCTTTCTTGATGGATCTATTCTCGATCATTTTGACAAGCCTCTCATCTATGATTGAAAGACAAATTAACAGAGCTTTGAATCCTACTTTGAGTGGTCTTAAACCATTTTTAGCAAATAACCCTGGCGTTGAGTCTGGGATGATGATTTTACAATATACGGCAGCATCTCTTGTTTCTGAAAACAAAGTACTATCACACCCTGCAAGTGTTGATTCAATACCTGTTTCAGCTGATCAAGAAGATTTTGTTAGCATGGGGATGAACGCCGTTATAAAGGCTCGAAAAGTACTTGATAATTTAAGAAAAGTAATTGCAATAGAGTTAATTGTTGGAACACAGGCGCTTGAGATGGTTTTAAAAGAGGAAAATAATTACAATATTATGGGCTCAGGCACAAAAGAGATATTCGAAAAAGTCCGTTCCTTAGTCAAATTTGCAAATACAGATAGGATTTTTTCAATCGACATTGAATTGGTAGAAAGTGCGTTGAAAAATCATTCTCTTTAAATTAAAAAAGCAAAAGCCTGCGAAAAGGAGGAGGGAAACGCAGGCCTTTGCTGACCAATTTGATTGATAGACTTTGATTGATCTATCGTCGCTATATATTATAGCAAAAATGTGATAAAATTGTGAAGAAAACAACCCATAAAATAACCATATTATTGCTAAAAATTATTTATATAATCTAAGTTATTTATGAAATTATTAAATTTTGTTAATTTTAAAAATTTAAGGAATAATCAAAAAGATATTATTTTACTAAAACTAAAGGAGTGCCTTAAAAAGAATCTTAAAGGTTTTTAAGAATAAAAATGCTTTTATTACTCCACCTGTAAAAAGAGGAAACTCTCCCTTTTAATCGAAGGGGTAAAAGTCCCCCATCAGCCATTAGAAAAGGAGGCACACCCCTTCTAACTTACCCCCAAGGAAAAGTTATTATTTGGGGGAGTTTTGAGGGGGGTT
>PNIL01000060.1 GCA_002877955.1 Caldisericum exile
TTTGTCATTCCGAAGGCTTTAGCCTGAGGAATCTCCAATATTAGAAAGGGGGCATCCCCCTTTCTAACTTACCCCCAAATCAAAGTTATTATTTGGGGGAGTATTGAGGGGGGTTGTTCAATTTAGAGGGGGATTTGAAAGTCTCCCCCTCTAACTCCCCCCTAAAAAGGAGGGAATCTTCGTCACTTCGTTTTTCGGATTGACAATTCTTTGGTGTATTTTTGGGAGTATTGAAGGAGCGGTGTTATGCCTCCTCAAATTGTTTTAGTAACCTACCTCTTTTACCTCGTTTTCAATTGGTAATCCTTTAAGGAAGCGTATTACATTTTTAACGGAATCTTCCCACATTTTTTGAGGCGTTACATCAGTAAATCCTGCTGCGTGTGGAGTCATTATGATATTTTTTAAGCCATGGAAAGGATACCTTGAAGGCATTGCAGTTTGCATAGGAGCTTGTGGATATACCCACCACGTATCAATTCCTGCACCCCTCAAAATTCCATTTTTAAGTGCAACAAAAAGATCTTCTTCATTAACCACTGCACCTCGTCCAACGTTCACAAAAAATTTACCTGCCATTTTTTCAAACAACCTTCTATTTATCATTCCTTTTGTTTCTGGTGTAAGAGGTAATGCACAAACAACAAAGTGTGCCTTCTCAACTGCCTTTTCAATTTCTGCGTGTGTATAAATCTCATCTACATTAGGAATTTTACCATCAACCTTTTCCCTTTTTACGCCAATTACATACATGTGAAATACTTTTGCAAATCGTGCAATTTCTTTTCCAATGCTTCCAAGTCCGAGGATCGTCATTGTCTTTCCTTCGAGGCTTATTACTGGCTCTCTTGACATCCACCCGTGCCAATAACCAATTCTTAAATCTCTATCGCCTTCAACTACATTTTTAGCAAGCGCAAGGACAAGTGCCATAGCAAACTCTGCAACTGCTGTTGCGTTTGAATGCACGTTTGCAATCTTTATTCCGCGTCTTATAAGCTCAGGAATGTTGTAGGTGTCAACTCCTGCAAAAGGTACTTGAATGAATTTGAGATTTGGAGCATTGTTTAGGTCGTTTTCAGTTAATGATCCCGAAATTACTGCAACTGCATCTTTGAGTGCATCTTCCTTTTCGCTGTCATCTTTTGGAATAACAACCTCAACATTCTCAAAATCAAATTCCTTTTTATACTTATCAAACATCTCCAATAAATTTTTAGGATAGTTTCCCATCACAACAACTTTCATATAAACACCTCCATAAAAGAATTTGAACTTCTATCTAAATTATACTCTCAATAATCATATTTTGCTCTATTGACAAAAATTTTTTTTGTTTTAATATTTTTCAAAATAATAGTATAATGTTTGAGAAGTTAAAATGGGAAGGAGTTTAATGAAAAAGAAGAAGGGGTTTAGTCTAATTGAAGTGATTATTGCAGTTACTATATTTGCTGTTGTAACTACTGCTCTCCTTTATGGTTATTATTCCTACTACTCTTTTGTAAAGGATTTAAGATACAAGTCAATTGGTTTAAATTTAGCACAACTTCAATTAGAAGATGTAAAGAGTCTTTCTATTTCTGTTATAGATTCCTTAATAAAGGGTGGTCAATTCCCCACTACTGTTACATATGATGCGCCTAATTATCCTCAAAAGCCATCTTCACCACCACCACAAAGTTCTCCATATTTTATAGACTATGGGACTACATATAACAACGTCTATGACTCTATTCAATACGATCCTACGACTAATAAGTATTATCCAATGGATGGTTCATATAGAGTAGAACATATTCTTAATGTTTGCGGTATCGAATCAGAGACCGGAACCGCAACAAATCCTCCGCCAGTCCCAGATACAAGTGGTATTATGCTTCCACCAAACATTGAGATTGCGCCTAGATTAAGGGTAGATACAATTACTAATCAATCTTACTATGATTTTACCATTATCTTGCATAAGGAAGTATATCCTCACTATACAAAAAGGATTATCATTATTGACAAAACTCCTACGATTACTGACCTAAGAAACAAAATCTATGAAATAAAAATTATTGTGTATTGGATGGTAGGGAATAATCAAAAAAGCGTAATAGTTACAGGAGAAAAAAGCTATGCAAGAAGTCAGACAACACCGTAGGGGTTTTACGATTATTGAGGTTGTAGTTTCTCTTGCTATACTTTTAATAATCTTTTCCCTTGCATTTTCTGGGATTTCAAGTTTTCTCAGGATAAGAACCTATTATGATCAGGAGATGACGCTTCAACAGAATTTTAGATATGCACTTACAAAAATAACTGGAGACTTAATGCAGGCAAGTAAACCTAACGATGCTAATTTTGATATAATTCTTAAGCCAAATGACAGTTTAAACACAGGAAATGCTATGGGAGAAGAACTTATTTTTACATACTATGATGGAACAAACACTTGGGATATTAGATACAGGATGGAACAAACCAATAATGGTAATGCTGTCTATAAGGTGAAGTATCCTCATGGAACAAATCCTACTTCAATTGGAGAGCCAGTAACAGAATATATGAAGCAACTTGTAAAGTTGTATTTTGTAAGACAGGGTGGGAAGGTTGTAGTAATAATGGTTGGGAAAATTAATTATTTTGGAAAAGAACAAAGTGTATCGTATACATCTTTGATTTTTTCAAGAAATTCGAATGAACAATCACCATAAGGAGGTGAATATTATGAATATTAGAAGAAAAGGAGTTGCTTTAATAACTGTAATATTAATAAGTGCTTTAGTTTTAACATCAATCATTGGGATAGTGTTGAAGGTAGTTCCAGAAAAAGCAATTTCTAATGCACAATCTACTTCCCAAAGAGCCTTGACTGCAGCGGAAGCATGTGTATCTCAAATTGCTTTTGATTTAAGAAATGCAGATTTAGGAAATAATGTTATAAACCCCCCAAATGTTTATCACTATCTTACGGTGGATAATGTCAAATCAATTGTAAAAAATGGTGCAGGATATATTTTGGAGTTAAACGAAGCATCACTTTCTTCAAGTCCTGATACATACTATAAAGCAAAGATTAAAAGATTGAGCAAAGGCGATGTTAATGGTTGGGATCCCGATACAGGGTTAGACGGCGATAAGACGATTTTTATTGGTATTTATGCTCTCGGTATGGTAAAACAGAATGGTCAAATTGTATCACAATCCGCTGTTTATACTGAGATGGCTGTAACATATCACAAGAAAACAATTCCTGCAACACAAGTTATGCCAAATTCTGCAGTTTTTAATTACGGAATTTTCTCTGGGTCGGACATTGCATTTAACGGCAATGCTCAAGAAGTTGCAGGTAATGTGTTTGCAAATGGCAATATTGATCTGGGACCTGCAAAAGGCAAGATAAGAATTGCTTACGATCCAACATACGGCGGAGGCACAGCATATGCAGTGGGACAGATTACAGGAAAAGGTGTTGCGCAGGTTGGTGCAAAACCGGGTCAGAATCCTATTGAGTTTCCGATGCTAAATACTGATTACTACAAAGCTTTTGCACTTGCATTCAAAACTGGTCAAAAGCCTTACGACGGAAGCGTTTCGGGATTTCCCAATACAACAGATCCAATAGTAAAGTCTATAATTGTTTCTTATCTTGGTTCAACTTACAATTCAACAATCAACCAAATTGCAGCATTCTATAACGACTTATCCAATAAATCAGGTTTATTTGCAGGACTTGATGTTGCTAAATGGCAACAACTAAAGAGTTATGCTAAAAATATAGTCTATTTTGTTGAAGGAGATGTACATATAAACGGCAATGTTAAGCTTCAAGGAACTATCGTAATAAACGGCAACCTCATAATAAACGGAAACTCTACTGTAGATAATGACGGAGCACTTGCAATGCTTGTAAACGGAAATGTGGAACTTGCAAACGGTAATGCTTTATTAAAAGGCATTTTCTATACCACAGGCAGTTTCACGGGAGGCGGAACTTTTGATCTGTATGGAGCTCTTGTCTCTAAAGGAGCAGTTAATCTTAACGGAACTTATAATGTGTATTATAGACCCGTTGATATGTCAAATTTAAGCATTGTTGGGACACCTGGAAGTTCCGGCAGTGTCCAAAACATCATTACTTCTGCAGAACAATCGGGAAATGCATGGAGGAAAATTTCAATAGATGATTTTATCAATGCTACACCGTTCTAAAAAAGGCTTTACTCTTATAGAACTATTGACAGTAATAGTGGTGTTAATGATATTAATTGGAGTTTCGATGTCTATTATGCCTAACGTTTTAGTTGAAAAGAATCTTTACAACGCAGGAGTTCAAATACAGCAAAGCTTACTCTATGCTCAAAACAAGGCAATAACTTACAGTACTTCACAAAGTTCTGGGAATTTTGAAATTTATTTTTTCCCTCAATTGAATACTTATTATGTAGAGAAAGATATAAATGCACGTTTTGATCCTAATACAAATTCAATAACAGGAAAAGTAGAGAAAATTGTTCTTCCTTCAAATATAAAAATAAAAAGGATTTATTTAGCTAAATCTGATGATACTACAACCATTTTATCTCCGCCACTTACTTATGTTTCAATAGTATTTGATAATTTCGGGAATCCTAATTATTATAGTAAAGATAAAAATTATGGTATATTTCTTTCTAATAACAACGAGACCGAAATATTAGGCATCTACATTTCGAAATTGGGGAGCGTATCTATTGATTGGGTTAAAAGGTAGGTGAAAAAATGAATAAAAGGAGAAGGGGATTTACCATTATCGAAACTATGATCTCAATTGTTATTGTTACCTTTATTGTTGTTGCTGTGACTACTGTTGCTATTTCTATGAATGTTTCAGAAAAAAGGAAAGAAAGCTTTCAAGAAGCTAAAGACATTGCTAACTATGTAATTGATTATATAAGGTCAAGAAACGTAACATATGACAACAATCTTGGCTTTGATGTAAATCTTTTTGGTAACGATGAAAATCATCCTTTACCTGGTCTTATTGATAATTATGGTAATCCTCTCTCGATTAATGTCAATCCAATAACACCAAACGGCAAATATAATGATAAACCTTCTGCATTTTATTTCTCGCTTCAAGGTTTCGTCTCTCTTGGTGAAAATGGCTATATTATAGACTCGAATCCATCTTTAGAAGATGCAAACCTTTTTACTTCCTCCGGCAAATACTATGATAGAGTGACTTCTAATCCAATTGTTGTGAGGTTCCCTCTAAGTGCAACTATAAATGGAGCACCAAATCCAAACAAAATAAATTTCTTCAATCCAGGTTTAAACTATATACCAAAGATTTATGTGAAAGCCAACGCATTTACTGACGGAAGAAATCCAAACTATACACCATATTTTACAAATGATGGTTCTTTATCTTCTAAAACAACTGATTACAATGGTTTTAGAGTTTTAACAAAAGTTGTTGCAAGAAAACAAAAAGCAAACGATCCAGACCATGTCCAGTGGTTTGATGTAGAAGTAACTGTATATTGGATGGAAGGTAAATTAGAAAAGTCTTACCAGACAAAAACAAAACTTACTGTTTATGGAGGGAGCTAATGAGAAGAAGAGGATTCACCCTTATTGAGCTCATGGTGTCAATGGTTATAATGCTTATTCTACTTTATATCGGTTTATCATCTTTTTCTTATATAAATGCCTTTGCAAGATATATTTCAGTAAATCAAAATATTCAGGAAAATATAGATACATTTCTTTCTCAGCTTAAGAAAGAACTTATGCAAGCGTCAACTTTAGATGATGGAACTGGATTTTCTGGTGTTGATTTTCCTCAATACAATCCAAATAGTGACTCCAAAAGAGATTTATCAGATATTGTAACGCCATATCCTCTTGACCCAGTTCATGATTATTACTCATTTCTTCCGAATGCTTCTCCAATTCTCCGGTTTTATATTCTGGATAGTTCTGGTGTGAAACATAGAATAACCTATACCTTAGGTGTTCCTACATCTAACGGAAATTATGCAGGAGTTCCCAAGAATTATTGGCTAAGTAGAATTTACGAACCTTGCGAAGTACTATACTCCAACGAAATTTGGGACGGAACAAAATGGAGTGGAATAACATCTCAACCCATTACAGAACAGGTGATAACTAATTTCGCCGTAATAAGACCAAGTTATTCACCTAAAGTTTTTCAAATAATCGTGGAAGCGTTTCTTAAGGACCCTACTTCAAGAGAAGGGAAAAGATTCATTAGAATGATACAAGTAACTTTAAAACAATAGGAGGTGAGTTAAATGATTACAAGAAAAGGCTTTTCAATGATTTTTGCCGTGCTTATGGGGGTCTTAATGATGATACCTGTTTTAATGTTATTCTCTTCAACTACTACCCGTAATTTTACAACTTCAGGAGAGGCAATATCTGATAGAGCACTTGTTGTTGCAGATTCTGCTGTTGAAAATATTCTTAATACCATTAATACGTTTAGTTTTCCATATAATGCCCCAGTGGTAAATGATAATGATCAACAAGAAGCTTTAATAAAAACAAGGGATTATGCGATAGCAGTAAGACTTTCTGAATTAAATGGTGGTGTGCCGAGTTTAGATGATCCGATCGGTTCTTACAATGCGATTATTAATAATGTTTCTACTTATCTTTTTAAGGCGGATGATAATGTATGGTTTGCAGTTTGGGATCCTTTAAATAATAAGATTGCTTCTGTTGCATCTGTGGGACCTGACGGTGATATCAAAAGTAGAACGATTAAGAATTTAACAACAGGCGATACATACAACAATATCAGTGAAATTGACCCGAATTACAAAAAAGATAATCTCTGGTTTGAAGTGGATACAAATACTCAATATTGGCCGGGAAATCCTGACAAATGGGTTATAAAAGCAACTGCATACAATCTTTCCAAACCCGAAATTTATAGAAGTATTGAGACACATGCTGTTAGAGGTCAGTTGGGAATTAGTACTAGCACAATAACGCAGCAACTTGCAAACGGGAATTGGTATGAAAGGAAAACTGACGCAGATTCCACAACTGTTTATTACAGTGATTTTTCTGGTTTATATCATACAAAAGTATATTTTGGAAAATATGAGGTGACGAAGGGAATAATAAGATCTGATAGCAATCTTTATATGGGAGGATGGGCACAAGATCCGGTGTATGCATCGGGAACAGTTTACGATCAGGCAATAGATGCTAATTGGGCACATACTGGAAGATTTGGTCCTGATCAGAAAAATCTTTCCTGGGCTTACAATTCTGGATATGCAAAAAATGGATATCCACAAGCTCAATGGCCCAATGGAGATTTGGCATTAAAAGGTTCAACTCCTTTTAGGAATCCTTCTGATCCAAATGGCGGAATGCAAGATAAAGCACTGCCTGATTACTACATAAATAGTAACGCAACTATAGTTTTTGTTGTTGAAAATAATGCAGGTAAGGTCATTATTAATGGCACCAAGAAAGATTTACCTCCAAATGGCGTAATTTATGTTGAAGGAAATGCAACAGTTTCGGGAACAATTAAAGGAAGAGTAACCGTGGGTTCAGGCGGGAACATTTATATAGGCGGGAATATTTTATATAATACTCCACCTCGTACCGATAAAAATATGCCGGTGAACGGTACTCCAGATGCTTTGGGGCTTGTTGCATACAATAATATTTATATTCCATACTCAACATTCAAGAATTATCCCCAACTTGAGGTAGATGCTGCAATGATGGCTGTTCATGGTTCATTTGGTGTAACCGATGACTATCCTTGGAGACCAATGGATACCTCTGGAAAATATTTAGCAAAGTGGTATGGTGCACAAGCTGTGTGGAGCACTGATAATGCACCGTGTTGGGTAAATGGAGATTATGTTAAGGGTTATGAAATCCAACAAACTTATTATGATTACAATCTTTTTGATTTTGGTGCGCCTCCATTTTATCCAGTGACGAATTCAAGAACTGATGTTCAATGGAAAGTTAGATATGAAGTTGTAACTGATCCTTCTATAAATAATTATTTAAGATCGCTAACAAAAGATAAACTGATTCAGATCAGTCCAACTGATCCTGATTATGATCCTAACTATCCTTACAAATATACTTACAATGGGGTCACGTATTACTATGGAACGGTATTCAATATCTCTACAGTTTACACTGCTCAGGCTGGTTTTAACAAAACACCAATGTATAGAATTGTGTGGAAGGAAAATATTGCAAATAAAGTCAAGCCATAATATGGATATCAAAAAGCGGATTAGATTTGGTTTTTCTTTAATTGAGTTATTAGTTGTAATAGTAATTGCTTTAATTCTACTGGGAATTTCTTTACCTTACTTAAATAGTTTTATGTTGAGTAGAGAGCTTGAGGAGGTTTCGTGGCAAATGGTCCAAGATTTAAGATTAGTTAAGGAGTCGGCTATTTTATACCAGCAAGATCTGCGAATCTATTTTTGTACAGACCCGGCCTCCTCAAGGACTTTTTATATGTTTGAAACATTTCAAAAAGACCCACTTAATGCAGTCCACTATACACCTTACGATATACCCGATGGTATACACTTTGTAAAAAGAGAACTTAAGTATAATTTCAAGTTTACTGCACATAAGCCTTTTAAACCATATGGTTGGATAAACGGAAAGGAATACTATTATCTTGAGTTTTATTGCGGGAAAGATAACCATTTTAGAGGACAGCCAAACAGTTTTGATACTATTGAAATACAAAATGCATTGGGCACAAAGACATACTATGTAATTGTAGATGTTGCGGGAAGAATTAAAATGAGCGGTGGCAAAAACTAATTTTGTTGTTCCTGGCTCTTATCTATTTTTATTTCAACAGTTTTAATCTCGGGAATGTCTTTAAGGGTAGAAAGTAGTGCCAGAATGACTTTCTCAAAAACTGAATAAACATATTTGTTTGCTGGAAGGCGTTTACCATTTACTTTTATTTCAATCATGTCTCCTCCTAATAAGTTGTTCTCAATGTAATCTTTAACTTGAGCTAAGGCTTTTGCCCTATGGCTTATCTTATTTTTTATTTCTGTGCCTAATTGAGAGAAACTTTTATCAAATCCGTTAGGTTTAAAGATTGGATCGTATCCAAAGCCTGAGTTCCCATAGCGAATTTCTTTTAAGATTTCTCCCTCAACGACACCTTCAAAACTTACAAATTTATCTTCGTCTGGATTGTAGAGTACACTTACACACCTAAAGCGTGCCTTTCGGTTGTCTTTATCTTTAAGAAGGTCAAGAATGTTTTTCATTTTTTCCTCAAATGGAGTATCTTTACCAAGATATCTTGAAGAAAAAACTCCAGGAAGCCCATTCAATGAATCAATTTCAAGACCAGAATCATCTGCAAGTGTTATAAGTTTGTATTTTGTCCCGTAGGTCTTTGCCTTTATAAGAGCATTTTCAAGGTATGTTGAGCCCGTTTCTTCAACATCAGGAGCATTTTCTGGAAGAGAAATTAATTTGACAGGTATTTCCCCAAGAATTTCTTGAATCTCTTTAAGTTTTCCTTTGTTTTTTGTTGCTACAAGAATTTTTAGCATCGCTTAATTATAACTAAACTTTTCAAAATAAAAAACGGGTCAGGCGGAGGGATACCTGACCCGAGGAGGTGTGCATCTTTTGGACAGGCAAGGGGGAACGCCTGTCTCTGATTTTATTACGGAGGAGAGGGGGAAGCTCCTCCGTTGACCAAAAAGGATTTTTGGAGGGAGTCTGGCGGAGAGAGCGGGATTCGAACCCGCGGAGGGGTTTTAGGCCCCTCACTCGCTTAGCAGGCGAGTGCCTTCAGCCTACTCGGCCATCTCTCCAAACCGCAATTATTATACTCTACTTTACCAATTTTTGCAAGTAATAAATAGAAAACGTCATTTTAAGGAAGTAAAATTGAACTCCAAATACTCTTAGAGGAAAATTATCAAATTATTTTCTAAAAATCAACTCCGGGTATTTTTGCTCTAATGTTTGCAAGATCTGGTTTTTTCTCAACTTCCTTTGCAAAATTTTCTTCTCTCAATAAATTCTTGTATTTTGGATCTTGGAATGAATAAGTAAAATTCGTATGTACATCATACCGCCCTTCCATAATGGCTACAGTATCCTCTGTCATTACAAGCTCCTCATCAGTTGGAATTACAAAAACTCTTACTTTAGAGCCCTCTCCTGTAATATCAGTTTCTGCGTTTCTTGTAAGGGAAAGATTATTTTTCTTCTTGTCAATAACAACGCCAAAATTTTCAAGACCTATAAGTGCCTTTTCGCGGAAGATAGGACCCATTTCGCCAACGCCTGCAGTAAAAACAATTGCATCAACTCTACCTAAAACTCCCATATATGCAGAAATATATTTTTTTAGCCTGTAAGTTTCAATATCTATTGCAAGTTGTGCAAGAGGATCGCCTTGTTCTGCTGCAATTTCAATATCTCGTCTATCGGTATATTTTCCATTTGTGATTCCAAAGACTCCGCTCTTTTTATTTAAAATGTCGTTCATTTCTTTGGAAGACAATCCCAACTTATCCATCATGTAAAGATCAATTGCAGCGTCGTGATCACCTGCACGCGTTCCCATAACAAGTCCTTCAAGAGGTGTGAAGCCCATGCTTGTATCAACAGAAATACCATTTTTAACTGCATCAATACTTGCACCATTTCCGAGATGAGCAATTACAACGTTGGTTTCAAATGGATTTTTTCCCAAAAGCACTGCTGCTCTTTTTGCAACATAAAGAAAAGAAGTTCCATGGAAACCATACCTTCTTATGTGATACTTTTCGTACCACTCTCTTGGAAGTGCATAAATAAAGGCATGCTCTGGCATTGTTTGATGCCATGCAGTGTCCATAATTGCAACGTGTGGGACATCTGGAAGGACATTCATAGCTGCTTTGATACCTAAGATATTTGGTGGATTGTGAAGGGGAGCAAGATCTTGAAGTTCTTCAAAGGTTCTTAATGCTTCGTCAGTAATTAGAACAGATTTATTAAACTTCTCTCCTCCGTGTACAACTCTATGTCCTACTGCTTTTACTTCTTTTACATCTTTTATAACTCCAAGTTCTTGATCTACAAGTGTCTTTAAAATTAATTCAATTGCCTCTTTATGTGTGGGGCATTCACTTGCAATTTTTACAGTTTCTCTCCCTGGCACTTCATGTTTGATAAAAGACCCACCAATTGTAACTCGCTCAACAATTCCTTTGGCTAAAATTCTTTTCTCGCTCCATCGATAAAGTTGGTATTTTACTGAAGAGCTACCACAGTTTAGTGTTAAAATATCCATCTATTCCTCCCATTTATTTTTAATTAGATATGAAATTATATACAATTTCTGAGTGAGGTCAACATCAAGGACGACAATTCTTCTTCGAGTTTTAAGATTTAATGTGACTGGAACGAAATTTAAAATTCCTTTAATTTTACTCTTCACTATAACTTCTTCTACATCAGAAACTGCTTCAACTGGAACAGCAACTATTGCTATCTCTATGTCTTCTTTTTCTGTTATTTCAGAGAATTTTTCTATATGATACACAGGAATGCCGTTTATTTTTTTGTTAATTTTCTCTGGGTCAATATCAAACATGGCTTTAACATCGTAGCCTACTTCTTTAAACCCTCTGTATTTGGACAAGGCTGTACCTAAAGAACCAGCTCCGATAATTGCAACATTCCATTTTCTTTTAGTTCTTAAAATTTTTTCAAGCTTCTTCAAAAGATTTTCAACATCGTAACCTTCGCCAGTTTTTCCGAATTTCCCAAAATATGACAGATCCTTTCTAACTTGCTCTGGTGTAGTTCTTGTATGTTGAGCCATTTCAAATGAAGATATTTTTTTTATACCCTGTTCTTTAAGGTGTCTTAAGCACCTTACATAAATTGCCAATCTTTCAATTGTTGCGAATGGTATTTGCATTTGTACCTCCTTACATTATTTTTTTCACAATTGTAAAGTTTCACAATTTATTTTAATAAAAGTTTTTAAAAATCAAAATGTTTTGAATTTTTGTGAAAAGATTATAAAATTGAGATATGAAAGTTTATGTTGGAGTAAGCGGAGGAGTTGACAGCTCTGTTGCACTATACCTATTAAAAAAACAGGGATATGATGTTGTTGCAGTTTTCTTTAAATTAGAGAAAGATGAAAGTTTGTCAAGGTGCTGTAATATTTCTAATGCAGAGATTGTTGCAAGAAAATTTGAGATACCTTTTATCGAAATTGATGTATCGGAAGAGTTTAATGTCCTTGTAAAAGAGTACTTCTTTAAAAGTTTAAAGGAGGGCTTTACCCCTAATCCATGTACTGTGTGTAATGAAAAAATAAAGTTTGGTATAGGTTTTGAAAAAACAAAATTGCTTTTTGGTGATGGACTCTTTGCAACAGGACATTACGCTCGCAATGAAGATTTACACCTGAAAAAGGGAATTGACCCCATAAAAGACCAATCTTATATGCTTTGGCGCCTTAAAAAAGAGGATTTAAAGAACATCATATTTCCCTTGGGGACTTACTTAAAAAGCGAAGTAAAAAAAATTGCAGAATCATTGGATCTTCCCCAATCAAAAGAAAGTGAAGATTTATGTTTCGTTAAGGGAAACATAAAGGATACTATTAAAGAAATCCTTAAAGAAAAAGAAGGAAATATCATTAACAAATTTGGAAATATTTTAGGAAAGCACAAAGGAGTTCAATTCTATACTATAGGACAGAGAAGTGGTCTTAATGTTTCTTACAAGGAGCCTTTATATGTTATAGATACTGACCCAATTACAAATACGGTCGTTCTTGGTACTTATGAAGATTGCCTATTCAAGGGGGCAGAATTAACAGAGGTAAATTTTCTTGAAGAAGTAGAACCTGATAAGATTTACAAAGCAAAAGTTCGATACCAATCAAAGCCTGCTGATTGCGTAGTTAAAAACACAAATGGACAAATCGAAGTTGAATTTTTAGAGAAGCAGTTTGCGGTTACAAAGGGACAGAGTCTTGTTGTTTACGACAACGATATTATTGTGCTTGGTGGGGTAATAAAAAGGGCAATAAAGTAGTAAAATAATACAAGGAGGCAAAAATGAAAATTGCGCCAAGAGAATTAATTTGGAAAGACTTTAGAAAAATGCAAAAAGAACATGATTTATATACATCACCTGAAGTTGAAGATTTGCTTTTCATGCAGACAATTGAAGGACATTCCCACAATGGCGATGGAGCTTTTGAGGGGAAGAAGTTTGTCGATACAACAATTGATGATATTGTAATTGCACTTGGAAGGGATTCTTTCATTGTTAGAAGTTCAAGACAGCTTTTAATTGACGAAATCTATGAATATGCAAGATCTGTAATGAAAGGCGAAAGAAGGACACATCTTGTAAACAAAAAAGGCGAACCTCTTATGCGTTGTCCGTTATTCTTAGAAGTGGAGGTGGATCCCGAATCAGTTCTTAGAGGACTATATCTTGGCGGTTTTATGGATGATTTTGAAACAAGGAAACTTGCAAATCAAAAATTCAACCTCAATATGGGTGGCGGGAAACCATATCTTGTTGATATGCATGTTATGGAAAAATTAGGGCTTGATGGCGAACAGCTTGCGCATGGAGATCATGAAGATAAACTTGAAGAGTATCGAAGGGTAGGGCTTATCATTGATCCAACGAATGTAGATTTCCTTAAACATTCATACATAAGGTTCCAATATATAAGGCACAAAAAAGGATTGGGTGTTTCCGATGATCTTGCAGTGCTTGTTTCGGGAAAGCTTTACAATATAAGTACTGCACTTGGCGCATATCTTGCGGATGCTATTGATACTCTTGATAAGTTTTCGCTTCACTTTTTTGAACAAGATGAGGCACTTGCAGAAGAAATTGAAAGAAATTTCAAAAACCTAAATCTCACAAGAGAAGATGTTTTAAACTTTATACGACTTATTGCAATACCCGAGGGAATGGAAGATGATATTCCTGATTCTTCACAGCGATATTTCCTTGAAGTTAACAAAGAGGCACAAATGACAACTATTGAATCTCATTTGCGATATCTTGAGGGAAAGTCATATCCGCAGTTTAAAATTGCCTATGAAAGAATTTTTAATACAGACCTCTACGCTTATTTAGAAAAGATTTTGAGGTAGTGCGTTGGGGCTTGACAAGGTTTTAGGACAGGATAGAGCAATAAACTATTTAAGAAAACTTTTAGAGAGGAGAGCTTTACCTTCAACCCTTATATTTGTAGGTGAAAAAGGCGTTGGGAAGAAACTTGCAGCAGTCGAGTTTGCAAAGGCTTTGAATTGCAAGGTAGACCCTCTCAATGGATGTGATACTTGTAAATCGTGTATTGCAATTGAAAACCGTGTGCATCCTAACCTAAAGATTGTTGATAAAGAAACAATAGGGATTGATGATATTCGTGATATTATCGATAACTCTTATGTGCCTTATGAGGGGTATAAAGTAAATATTTTTGTAGATGTAGAGAATGCAACAATCCAAGCATTTAACAGTATGTTAAAATTCCTCGAGGAACCTCCAAAAAATACCTTAAACATTCTAACCTGTGAAAATTTAGAAAACCTTCCCGAAACAATTGTATCAAGAGGTGTTATTGTAAAGTTTGGAAAATTGCCGTTAGAAGTTGTCAAAAAAATAGTAAAAAAATCTGTTGAAGATGATGAAAGGGCTTCAACTATTGCGCACATTTTGGATGGAACCTTAAAAAATCTTGAACAATTGACAAAAGAGGAAACATACAAAAAGAGAAAACAACTTTTAACATCATTTTTGAATCTTATTAAGAAAAAAGAAACAGGTACAAAATTTATTTTAAGGTTCAAGGATTATTATGGAGACTTTAACTACATTACAGTTAATGACTTTATAGACGAAGCAATTGACCTATTGAAAGATGTGATGTTCATAGTAGTTAAAAAAGAAACAGAAATTATAAAAAATATTGACTTGTTGGGTTTTATTGCGGATGAATTCCTTGCGTTCAGTTTAAAAAAGATAAAAGAGATATATGTACTTCTTACCAAAGCAAAAGAGGGACTTTTGACAAATGCAAATGCAATGCATATAATATTAAGTGTAATATTTACAATTGAGAATATTTGAAAGGGTTGAAAAATATGGAAATAACGGAAAACAAAGTGATATTAGCAGGTGTAATGATAAGAAAAGATATGCACACATATTTCATTCCAAGAGAAGATTTAACCTTTAAAATCGGGGACCTTGTGGTTGTTAAAAAAAATGAAATGGTGACTCTTGGTAAGATAACACGTCCATATGTAAAGATGGATGCCAAATTATACGATAAATTAAAAGAAAGATTTGGCATAATGAGAATATTGCGAAGAGCAAACGAAGATGACTTAAAATATTTTGAGAACCTTGCAAAAAAGGAGAATAATGCTTTCAAGATTTGCAAACAAAAGATAAAAGAACATGGACTTCCAATGCACCTTATCGAAA
Organism: Caldisericum exile; assembly: GCA_002877955.1. Taxonomy (GTDB): domain Bacteria; phylum Caldisericota; class Caldisericia; order Caldisericales; family Caldisericaceae; genus Caldisericum; species Caldisericum exile_A. Next base: position 15,508 of record PNIL01000060.1, read on the forward strand.
CTGTATGGGATGAAAGTGAAAAGGAATATGTTTTTTACTTTACAGCAGATTCAAGAGTGGATTTTAGAGCACTTGTAAAAGACCTTGTCTCAACTTTTAATACCAAAATTAAACTATGGCAGGTTGGCGCAAGAGATGCAATGAAGTTTTTTGGTGGTGTTGGTCCGTGTGGGTATCCTATTTGCTGTACAAATTTTCTTAAAGATATTGAAAGTATTGAACTAACATATGCAAAGATGCAAAATCTTCCAATGAATGTATCAAAAATTACAGGTGCATGTGGAAGGCTTGTCTGTTGCTTAAGATACGAATTAAAAGAGGGAGAACCAATCAAATTAGAGCAAATAAAGTTGGAGGATATAAACTTTGATGGAAAAGAATAAGTTAAGAGTAGGACTTATTGGTACATCTGAAAGGCCAAATGAACCTGTAAGTGAAGAAGTTAAACAGATTGCTTACAGGTTTGGGTATCTTGTGGGATTAGAGGGTTTTATACTTTTTTCAGGTGGGCGTGATGGAGTTATGGAGGCAGCATCGCATGGAAATTTTGATGCTCATGGAATAAATGTTGGGATTCTTCCTTCAAATAGCGTTGATGAGGCAAATCCCTATGTAACGATTCCTATTACAACTGGTCTTGGGATGGATTTTCGCTCAATTCTTATGATTCACACAGTTGATGTAACGGTAATGATTGGTGGAAAAATTGGTACCCTTCTTGAGCTTGTCTCTACTTATCAAAACGGAAAACCTGCAATTGTAATAAGAGGAACAGGTGATTTTGCTGATTCGATAGAACAAATCCTTATTGATGGAAAATACTTTGACTCAAGAAAAAATGCTGAAATATATTTTGTAGATACTCCCGAGGAAGCAATTAAAAAGATAAAAGAGATCTTTCATCTCAAATGATTCCAGAATTACTCAAGATTAAGGGTTTTTTAAGTTATAGAAACGAAGCAGTCCTTGACTTTAACCAAATTGGAGATGTGATTCTCATCACAGGAGATAACGGACATGGGAAATCTTCAATTATTGATGCAATTGTTTATGCGTTTTTTGGAATTGCACGTGGTATCACGAGAAACAAACAGGATGTTGTAAATATTGACGAAAATTTACTTTCTATAGAACTCATCTTCAGGGAAAAAGGGAAACGCTATAGGATTAAAAGAACTTACAGAAAAGACAAAGAAACAACAGGGCTTATATTAGAAGAATTTGATGACTCAACAGGATCTTTTAAAAATATAAGTGAAGGAAAAATTGTAGACACAGAAGAAAAGATCAAGAAAGTCTTAGGTTTTAATTACGAAACATTTATAGGGGCATCGTTTATCTTACAAGGAGCAGCTGACTTTTTCACAACTAAGACACCTGCAGAAAAGGCGGAATTATTACGTGAAATGCTCGGTCTTGATATTTATGAACGAGCAAAGGAAATTGCAAAAACAAGAAAAAAAGAAGTCTTAACAACAATAGAACTCCTTGAAAATGAAATAAAGGCAAAAGAGGAATCTCTTTTGAAAGAAGAAGACATAAAAATTGAAAAAGAAAGATTGGATAATGAAATTTCCACCCATTCTTCAAAAATAGAGACTTTAAAAGCACATATAGATGAGCTTAATAAAAAAAGGGAAGAAATATTAAGATTAAAGGAACGTTTAGAAAGCAAAAATAGAGAAAGAGAAGTTGCCTTAAAACGCATAGTCAATTTACAAAAAGAGAAAGAAAATCTTCAAAAAAACCTCGAGGAATTTACTGAAATAATAAACGAAAGAGAAGAGATAACAAAGAATTTTGAAATTCTAAAGGAGATACGTCTAAAAAAAGAAAAGGAAAGCGAAAAGGAAAAAGAATTCATTAGACTAAAAAATGAAAAAACTCTGAAAGAAAAAGAGATAGAATCAAAAGTCGAGTCAAAGAGAAAAGAATTTGATATACATGAAAACAGACTTAAAGAAATACAAGATGAGATTACCTCAAGCAAAGAAAAGATAGATAAATATGAGATTTTTATAGGCAATACAATTAAGCAACGCGAAGAGGCATTACTCCAAAAAGATGTAATTAATGGAAAAATAGAAGAGCTTAAGACAAAACTGGATGGCATCTTATTAAAGGAGGAACGTTTAAAAAATACCGAAAATAGCATTAGAGATTTTGAAAAGAATCTGAAGGATTCAATCAATAAGTACGAAAAAGAAAGACAGGAGATCCTTGATAAAATTAATAAGGAAAGAGAAGAATTAGGTCAGATAGAAAATAGTATCGCCGAGGGAGAGAAAAGGTTAAATACCCTTAAAGATGATAGAACTGAACTTCAGAGCAAAGTATCTAGAAAAGAAGCAATTCAAAAAGAGATTGAAGAGATTTTAAAGAAAATTTCAGGTTTTGAAAAAAATTTAGAATTAGAAACAGAAAAAATTAACCTCATTTCAGAGTCAGATACTGCAAAATGTCCTTTGTGCGGAAGCCCACTCACAGAAGAGCATAGGCATACCCTTATAAACGAGTTTGAAGAAAATACAGTAAAACTTAAAAACCAAATTGGAGAATTAAGAGAAAAGAAATCAACTTTAGAAAAAACCTTGAAGGAATTAGATAGCTTTTCTCAAAAACTTTCCCAAACGGATATTTTAATTGCAAAAATTGAAGAATCCCTTACGAATCTAAAAGAGAAGAAAGTCCATTTAGAAGATCAATTAAACGAAGAGACTTTGAGGCTTAAAGAAATTGAGGCAGAACTTAAAAAATTAAAAGAAGATCTTGCCTTAAATAGTGCAAAAGAAGAGGAGTTATTGTTACTTAGGGAAGAGGTTAAATCAAAGGATAAAATTCAAAATGATTTAACAAAAAGACAAGAAGAATTAGGGAAAATAGAATTGCAACTACAAAAAATTGAAAGTAGCCTTATTGAGGCATCAACAAATAAGAAAAATGAAATTGAAAAACTTACAAAACTTCAAGAAGAAGAAGCTCTGGAAAGGGAAGCTATTTTAAAATTAAGGAAAGAATTAGAAGAAAAAACCTTTATCGAGAACGAGCTCAACGAGTTAAGAACACTTCAAGGAAAAATAGAACTTTTAAATTTTGACGAGCATTTTTATAACGAACTCAAGGAAAAGGAGAATGCTTTAAAGATCTATGAGGAAAAATTTACAAAACTTGCAGTAGCAGATGCAAGGATTACTGAACTTGAAAAACAAATAGAAAAAGTTGGAAAAGACATAGAAAACACAAATGAAGAAATCAAAGAGATTGAACAGAAGATTCAAGAAATCTCTGAAAATTTGAAAAATTTTGATTATGTTGAAAAAACATTTGAAAATGAATCCCTAAACCTTGAAAATGCACAAAAGGTTTTAAATGAACTTTTAATTCAAAGGGCAAAGCTTGAGGAAAATTTAAAAGAATTAGAAAATATGAAGATTGAAATTAAAGAGAAGACAGATACTATTGAAAGGAATAAAAAACGACTTGAGGCACTTACGGCGCTTGAAGAAATTCTTGGAAGGAATGGCGTCCAACTTTCAATTATAAGCGATTATCTTCCACATCTTGAAAACGAGGTTAATAGATTCCTTCAAAGACTTACAGAAGGTAGAATGTATCTTAAGTTTCTTACGATTAAAGCTGACAAAAATTCTGAGAAGCCCACACTGGATATCATCATTTACGATAGAGGAGTTGAAAGAAGATACGAATTATTTTCAGGTGGAGAGAAATTTAGAATTGATTTCTCTTTGCGTTTAGGGATTGCAAAGTTCCTTGCCCAAATAAGAAATGCAACTCTCGAAACACTTGTAATAGACGAAGGTTTCGGAAGTCAAGATGCGAAAGGAAGAACCAATATCCTTGAAGAGATAAATAATATAAAGAGTGATTTCAAAAAAATCCTTGTGATAAGCCACTTAAACGAAATAAAAGAAAACTTCCCAAATCAAATAAGAGTTGTAAAGGACGAATATGGTTCTCGTATTGAAATTCCTTGATTTTGACTAACCCTTAACTGCACCAAGTGTAAGTCCTGAAACAATGTATCTTTGAAGAAGATACCAAACAATCATAACGGGAAGTGAAATGATTATAGAGAATGCCGCAAACTGAGACCAAGGAGTATTCCACTGTCCCTGCATATTATAGAGGGTCATTGCAAGTGTAAAGTTCTCTGGTTTTGTCAGGAAAGTCCACGCAAGCATCCATTCCATCCATCCGTTCATGAAACCGAATAGGAATGTTACCGCAATTGCAGGAAAAGATAGTGGCAAAATTATTTTTAAGAATGCCTGGTTTCTATCACAACCATCTACAAGTGCTGCCTCTTCAAGTTCTTTTGGAACCGTATCAAAATAGCCTTTGAGGTTCCATATCGCAAAGGGAACTGAGCCCGATGCATATGCAACAATAAGTCCATAGAGTGTGTTTCTTATGTGAAGAAGTGTCAATATAACGAAAAGTGGTGCAAGGGTTGCTGTTGCAGGAAGCATTTGCGTAACAATAAAACCGAGCAAGCCTATTTCTCTTCCAGGAAATTTGAATCTTGAAAACGCATAAGCAGCAGTTGATGCAAGCGCAACTGATAAAAGCGCAGTACCTCCTGCAACAAATAAGCTATTAAAAAGAAGTTTTCCAAATGATACTGGATATGCTTCATATGGACGTGTAAGGACCTTTATGTATGCTGAAAGTGTTGCATTTTTGGGGATAATTTGAAGAGTCGTAGGGTGAAGTACATCGATGGGATTCAAAGACATTGAAACAATCCAAATAACTGGGAATATCGCAATTACAATCCATAGAATTATATATGCATGAATGTATAGGTGTTTAAGCCTTTCTATAATATGCCTTTTCATATATGACTCTCCGTTGCTCTTGTAATCCTGTTTGTGATTAAGGTGATGCCAAGTAGGATAAAGAACACTATGAGACCAAATGCACTTGCAACTCCATATAATCCACCGGGATTTACGATTTTGTATGCCTGTGTTACAAGAATTTCAGTTGTACCAAGAGGACCCCCACCTGATACAAGGTAGATAACGTTAAATTGGTTAAAAGTCCAAACAATTCCAAGCATTATTGCAGGAAGCATTGCTGATCTAATGAGAGGAAGTGTAATTTTAAAGAACTTTCCACGTTCATTAACTCCATCAATTTCTGCTGCTTCGTAGATTTCATGTGGAATGCTTTGGAGTGCGCCAGTTGCAACAACCATCATAAATGGAAATCCAAGCCATACGTTTGTTATAAGATCTGCATAAAAAGCATAAGATAAGAAGGATAAAATTTTTATAGGAGCATTGGGGCTTGTAAGCCATGGGATCTTAACTGCATGCCCTAAAATTGAGCTTAAAATCTGATTAACTGCACCAAAATCTACGTCAAACATATTTCTCCATATAAGAGCGCTGATGTATGAAGGAACTGCCCAGGGAATTACAAGAAGAGTTCTGTAGAATTTTTTTAGTGCAAGGCGCGGTGTGTTTAACGCAACTGCAAGACTAATGCCGATTGTAACGTGTAAAAATACGTTTGCAAAAGTCCAAACAACATTAAATCCAAAGGTCCTCCAAAAATTGAAGTTTTCAAGAGGAACTTGATTTGTAAAGATCTTTATAAAATTAGCAAGACCAACAAATTGGGGATGGGGATTCCTTAAATTTGTGATATTGAAGTTGGTAAAAGCCATCCAAATTTGATAAATAATTGGAAATGCAGTAATCAACCCCATAACAATTGCGGAAGGAAGTATATAGTAGTATGCAAGTTTATGTCTTCTTAGTTGTTCCCAAAGAGAAATATCTGATTTGTCAGCCATTTTCTACCCCTTAAAGTAAAAGGGGGCATAAGCCCCCTATATAAATCAATCTATTTACTGACCTCTCATTGCGTTAATCTTATTTTGAATTGTATTTTGCGCTGCGTTAATTGCATCTTGTGGTGATGCTTTTCCTGCAAGAACAGAATCAATTGCAGTTTGCATAGGATCCCAAACGGCACTCATTTCTGGTGCAATTGGCATTGAAACTCCTGTTTTCATTTGTTCAAGGAAACCTGAAATGATTGGGTCAGAGGAAGTATTTACTTTTACGTTTGATGGGATGTGCTTTGCCTTTTCAAAGAATTTTTGCTCGATTTCAGCGCTTACCATAAACTTAATAAAGTCAACCGCTGCTTTCTTCTGGGTTTCATTTATGTTTGCATTAATAAAGAAGTCCTTTGTATTTACAAAAGGTGCAAATGGATTACCAGTGTCGGCAAAAACTGGCATTGGTGCAACACCAACTTTATCGCCAAGTGCCTTAGTATAATCTCCAACTGCCCAAGGCCCATTGATAATCATTGCAGCCTTTCCTTCTTTAAACATAGAATCAGCCTTTCCATAGTCATTTGCCACAATAAAGTGTTTGTCAGATGCAAGTTTCTTAAGGAAGTTAAGCGCAAGAACTCCACCGTTTCCTTGATTAACTATTGCATTGTAGTTTTCATCAAAAAGTTTCATTCCTGCTGCAAAGAAGTAGCCTGCTGTAAAGTAGAAACCAGAGTTATAAACAAACCCATAGGTGTCTCCCTTTGTAAGAGAATCAACAAGGGTAATTAACTCATTGGTATCCTTAGGAAGATTTGAAACAAGAGATTTATTATAGATTAATGCAACGCACTCCGTGGATTCTGGGAATGCCATCATGTGACCTTTGTATTTTACTTGATCTAACGCTCCTTGGACGTAATCTGCAAGGAATGTAGAGTCAAAATAAGAATCAAGAGGAGCAATAAGATTTGCCTTTGTAAAATCGCCGATCCAGTCTGCTGGACCTACAAGAATATCAGGACCGCCACCTGCTGCTGCTTCAGTCTGATATTTGTTTTTCAACTGGTCAAATGGAACTTGAAGTTGCTCAATTGTGACTTCTGGGTGTTTTTGGTTGTAAAGAGAAATTGCTTCGTTAAGTACATCAAGTTCAGAGCCGCTCCATGAGTGCCAGATTGTAAGTTTTACTGGCTGTGCTTTTGGTTTGCATCCTGCAAATACAGAGGCAATGAGCGCAACCAACAATACTGTAACTAATACTTTCTTCATACCTACCTCCTTCTCTTTGATTTTTTTACATTAAATAAAAAATTCTTAAAATAATTATAATAAAATTAGCATTAAAGTCAATAACAAAAAATTCAGGATTTTTTAAAATTCACAGCCAATCATAAAAAACCTTAATTGAGTCTACGATGACTTGTGCTTCTTCAGAATGGCATTCAATGGAAGATACACTAACTCTACAATTACTTCACCAAAAAACAATTACTAATTTCTACAAGCTTTGCAAGGATGAATCTCCTCTTTTTTGGGAAGATAGAGGGGGAGAATCGCAAGCCCCCCTCTAAATTGAACACAGCCCTCTCAATACCACCAAATAATAATTTTGCCTTAGGGGGTAAGTTAGAAAGGGGGATGCCCCCTTTCTAATATTGGAGATTCCTCGCCTTCGGCTTCGGAATGACAAATGAAAATTGGCTTCGGAATGA
>PNIL01000048.1 GCA_002877955.1 Caldisericum exile
CCCCTCAAAATGGTTGTCATATCGAGCGAAGCGAGATATCTCCTCTGTTTATATTAGTGAGATTTAAAAGTCTCTCCCAAAACTTCCCCAGAAAGAGGAGATTTCTCAGTCGCTTACGCTCCTTCGAAATGACAGTCATTGGAAGGGCCCCCTTTTTCTAACTTATCCACAAGGCTTTCCTTCAACTTCCCTAATATGAGGAGAATCCTCGTCACTTCGTTCGAAATGACTGGTTGTGTCATTCCGAAGGCTTTAGCCCGAGGAATCTCCTCTGTTTCGGGGGAGTATTGAGGGGGGTGTTTTCCCCTCAAACTGGTTGTCATTCCGAAGGCTTTAGCCTGAGGAATCTCCTCCTTATTTCCTTTTTGTATTATAATGTGCGATAATATTTTGAAGGAGAAAATCATGGAAGAACAGGACTTTATAGAAAGTGATGTAAGACTCTTTTACGAAATGCTTTCCCATGAGAATGAAAGTGAAATTCGCCTTATAAATTATGGTACATATCCTATAATAAAAATTATAAAAGGTATCGAAAAATTCGTTCAAGTTGCAAGGGAATACAACGGAAAGAGAAACATTTACACTGTCCTTCGTGAGCGGAAACCTGGTCTTAAAACCTCTGCAAAGGCAGAGGACATTATAAAATTACAAATCATTGTGCTTGACTTCGACCCCATAAGAGAGAAGGATTATCCCTCAAATGATATTGAACTCAAAAATGCAATTGCTATTGCAACAGAAATTGCAGAAAGTTTCAATTCCATGGGCTTTTTAAAGCCTCATATTGCAACCACAGGAAATGGTGCTGCACTTTATTTTAAAATAGAACCAATTCAAATAACAGACGAGAACAGATATTACATAACTGAACTCCTACAAACATTTGAGCAATATGTTCGCTCTGAATATAAAGAGCTTTTTAAAAAATACAATGTGCGGTTGGATAGTATGTATGATCTTCCTCGCATTGGGCGGGTTATCGGGACAAAAAACATCAAAGGTGAAGAAATAGAAAATCGTCCACATAGAATATCGAGATTTTTGTATGTCAATACACCTCTAAAAAACGATCCTGAACTCTTCAATTTTATAAAAAGCCTTTCTAAAAAATCATACCCCATTTTGGAAAAAACAAGCAGAACATCACAATCAAATAAGGTGCAGTCATCCCTATTAAATGAACCTGAACAGTTTACGGGTCGCCCTGTATACCCTATGCAACCTATCCCATATTTTGGAGAAAGGCTTGAAGGGAATTGGATTTGGGAATACAAGGTTGATGGCTTTAGGCTACAAATCATAAAAAACGGCGGAAAAATTTACTATTTTGGGAGAAGACTTGAGAAAAATCCAGATTGGACTGATAAACTTAATAGGATAATACCTAATGAATCTTTCAAAAATCTACCCGATAAATCCATGCTTGATGCTGAACTTTACTCAACTCTCGGAAGAAGAGGTGTCCCATCTGTCTTTGCAAATAATGGCAAGGCTGATCCAATTGTATATGTTTTTGATGTAATCTTCTATAACGGAAGGTCTCTTGAAGATCTTCCATTGTCGAAAAGGAAAGAAATTCTTAATTCAGTTAAATTCTTACCGCCTATCTTTATTTTGCCATATTTTAAGGTGGAAAACCTTGAAGAACATCTTAAGGAAGCACTGTCAAAAGGTTTCGAGGGGATTGTCATAAAAGAACTTTCTTCAAAATACGAAATTGGATCAGATGCACCAATTGCAACTCAATGGTGGCGAAAGATAAAGCCTAAATAATTATCGCATTATAATATTGTAGGAGGTGAAAAATGGCAGTTGGGAGATTTCAAGTAATGGCAACACTTCAGGCGGCAAGGGCATATGTGTTGGGAAAACCATTACATGAAGCAAAGAGTTTTGGGCTTAACCGAGCTATATTCTATGCGGCAGCCAAAAAGGGATTTAAGGCTACGAAAGGGGCAAAGCCTCCAGAAAGAGTTGTCATAGGCAAAACTGAACTTCCAGAAGATAAGATAAAAAAGATTCAAGAAAGTTTCAAAGTGGTAAATCTTGGCGATGAGATTGCCTATGCAGTGGAATTAGATGGAAAGACTTACTACATCATAGGCAATGAAATTCAAACAGAAGAAGACTTTGCAAAGGAAGTTGAAAGGCGCTTCAATGGGAAATTCGACAAGGCTTGGGAGGAGGCATTAAAAATCGTTTCAAGTTATGACAAAGGCGTTTTACTTTCTCAAAGGTATTTTTATGAAGCGGTTTATAAACCTCGAAGAGATGAACTTGCAAAAAAGTGGACTGCCCTTGCAGAAGGTGAAGAAAGCGATGAGAGTAAATAGCCCCAAACCAAAAATTTATCCACCTGCAACAGGTGGGAATATCGATATTTTATCGCCGTCCTTTAGAGGTGTGTTGCCTTTTTGAAGGAATTCGACATTTCTTCCGTTAACTAAATATATATAGTCATTTTTGAGTGAGTCGTTTTCATCAAGCACTTCATTTTTTAGAATTGGATATTTTTCAACCAATTTTCTTATTGCATCAATAACAGTTTCGGCATCAAGTTCAACTTCACCCTCTTTAAACTTTTCTCTAATAGTTGCATACATTTTTATCTTTACTTTTGCCATATCAATTTATTATACCTCAACGCGTGCTGAAATGTAAATACCCAACAAGATAAGCACTGCACCTACTATTTCTAAAACCGAGGGGGTTTCTTTGAGGATAAAATATGCGCCAATTGTTGCGATAATTGGTTCTCCAAGGATTGTTACCGCAATAAACGATGGGTCTAAGTATTTGAGGGAGTAGTTATATGCCGTGTGTCCCAAAATCTGCGGAATAAATGCAACTAGGAAAAACATAAGGAAGGTGTTTGCTTGATAATGAAATAGGTTTTGTCTTGTTATAATCGAAACAATAATAAGGATAATGGCCGTGTAAGAGTATGTAAAGAATATAAAGGGAATGAGTTCGAATCTCTGCCTTATTCTATTTGTGAAGGTTAGATAAAGCGAGACTGCAACTGCTCCCAGTAATGCAAGTACATCCCCCAAAATGGGTGCTTTTGCAACACTTCCTTTTGAAGAAAGTCCAATAAGTATGCTCCCTGATATTGCAATAGCAATACCTAAAAGAAGCTCCCTTTTCACCTTTTTTCTAAAGAAAATATAACTAAAAATTGGCACGAAAATGGGGTTTGTAGTCACAAGCACTGTTGAACTTGCAACCGTTGTATATTTAAGAGAGTAAATCCACAAGACGAAGTGAGTTGATAAGAATACTGCAAGGGGCACAAATACTATAGAGTCCTTGAAAGAGATCTTTTTAGAGTAAAAGATGTAAAGGGGTGTGACAATAAGGGCACTCAGGGTAAGCCTGTAAGTTGCAATAACAATTGGCTCTGCGTCTGTAAGCCTTATAAGGATTGATGATACGCCAACACTTATAACACCAATAATAAGTATAAGTATTAACTTTACACGATTTTCGCTTTCCATTGAATTAATTATATTGAAAAATTTTCTTTTAAATGATTTTTATGATAAACTAAATTAGAAAGATATTGTTTTAGAAAGGTGGTGAACATATGGATATAAAAGAACTTCTAAACAAGGTGAATAGCGACCTTGAGCGTCTTTACAAGGCCTCAGCAATTGCATATTGGAATCTTGCAACAACAGGCAAAGAAGAATATGCAAAAGAGCTTGAACAAAGCGAAGTAGAGTTAAAATTATACCTATCGAATAGAGACCTCTTCGAAATGATAAAGGAATCTCTTGAAAAATACAGCGATAATCTGGATTCACTTGAAAAAAGGCAATTAACAATACTATTTAATGAAATGCTTCCGAACCAACTTCCAAAAGAAGCAATTGAAGAAGTTGTTAAAAGGGAAGTTGAGATTGAAACTATATACGCAAATTATAGACCTCAAATCGATGGTAAAGAAGTTTCAACAAACGACATTGTTGAGATCTTAAAAACAAGCAAAGATATCGAAGAGAGAAAAAAGGCATACCTTGCCTCAAAATCAATAGGCGGAGTAATTGCACCAAAACTAATAGAACTTATAAAGATACGAAATGAAAATGCAAAATCTCTTGGCTTTTCAAATTATTACGATATGATGATGGAGCTTCAAGAGCTTTCAACTGATGAGATTCACTCACTCTTTGCAAAGATTAAGAATGATACAGACGAAGTATTTACCGAAATTAAAGATGACATCGATACAGTGATTGCAAAGAAGTTTGGAGTCCCAAAAAGTGAAGTAAAGCCTTGGCTTTATGAAGATCTATTCTTCCAAGAAGTGCCATCAATTGACGATTACAACTACGACGAATATCTAAAGGATAAGGACATTGTGAAGCTTGTTATGGAAGTTTATTCTCGAATTGGTCTTGATATAAAAGATATAGTTGAGCGTTCTGATCTATATGAAAGAAAAGGAAAAAATCCGCATGCATTCACGATTTCAATTGATAAGATGAAAGATGTTAGGGTACTTGAGAATATTAGAAATGATGTAAAGTGGCTTGAAACAACTCTTCACGAGTATGGACATGCTGTTTATGACAAATACATTGACAAATCCCTTCCATTTATTTTAAGAGATCCGGCACATATATTCACAACAGAAGCTGTTGCAATGTTTTTTGGGCGACTTGCAAGACATCCTGAATTTTACGAGAAAATCCTTAATATTCCCGAAGAGAAACTATCAGAAATTTCACCGCGTTTGATGAAACTTCTTAGATACCAGCTTGCGATTACAACTCGTTGGGTTATTACTTTTGTTTTCTTTGAAAAGGAACTCTATAAGAATCCAGATGGCGACCTCAATAACCTTTGGTATGACATAGTGCATGAGCTTCAATATGTTGATCTACCCGAAAGACGCAATTATCCTGATTGGGCATCAAAGATTCACTTTGGGTCTTCACCTGTTTATTATCACAATTACCTTTTGGGTGAAATACTTGCATCGCAATTTAGTGCATATATAAAGGCTAATTTTGGTGATGGCTTTATAAAGCCGCAGGTTGGCGAATTTTTTGTTGAGAGGGTGTTTAAGAAAGGCGCATCTCTTAGATGGGATGACCTTGTCGAATTTGCAACAAAAGAACCCTTAAATCCTGCTTACCTTGTAAGCTTCATAAAAGAAAAATAGACTTTCCTTCACTCCAGTGATTGTATTGAAAAGGATTCTCAGAAATTTTAGGGGGCACAACACCGCCCCCTCAACACTCCCCTCCAAAAATACACCAAAAAA
>PNIL01000026.1 GCA_002877955.1 Caldisericum exile
TTTTGAGGCGACAAATGAAAAAGGCAATGAAAAAATATTACGAAACAGCAGCAGATAATACTGTCGATGGTATTTACTTTGTTGATAGAAAAAGAAAAATACTCTACTGGAATAAGGCAGCAGAGGAAATTACAGGCTACAAAAAGGAAGAGATAATAAATAAAAGATGTTTTGACAATATTCTTCGTCATGTGGATGAAAATGGAACACTTCTATGTCTCACAAAATGTCCGCTTGTGAGAGCAATGGAAAAAGGAGAAATTGTCTCTGAAAATGTGTACCTGCACGATAAAAATGGAGCAAGAATACCAGTTAATGTTGAAACAATTCCTGTAAGAAATAGAAAAGGAGAAATTGTTGGCGCTGTTGAAAGATTTAATCAAGGTTGGGGATTGCCTTTAATAAGAGAAAATATCCAAAAGCTTCAAAAAGATGCTTTTATTGACCAATTAACTCAAATTCCCAATAGAAGATACCTTGAAATAAAAATAGATGAAGCAATTAAAGAGGTAAATCTACTTAATAAATCACACGGCTTTTTATTTATCGATATCGATGACTTTAAGAAGTTAAACGATACATATGGACACCTCATTGGAGACAGAGTCTTAAGAGCAATTGCACAGACAATTCTTTCAAATATAAAACCACATGATATTGTTGGAAGATACGGCGGAGAAGAATTTGCAGTTATCCTTAAAGACATCGACGAAGAAAATCTTAAGAAATTTACAAATACACTAAGAATACTCATAAACAATTCATCAATAGATATAGATGGACGTGAGTTATCTATAACTACTTCAATTGGATGCACTCTGATAAGAAAAGATGATACAATTCAATCCCTTATTGCAAGGGCAGATGCTCTTATGTATGAAGTGAAGAAATCTGGTAAAAATAATTGTAAATTTGGTTAGAAATTTAAATCAAACGGAGTTAAAAGCCTTCCTTTATCGAGGACAAGCGTATTCTTTCTTATCACATATTCAAACTCAACAGGTATAAGATTTGCAAGGATATTCTCAAATTCGTTCATCTTAATGCTTCCTTCTCTTAAATAAAGGGTAGTCATAAGGATCTCAAAGTGAGGATCTCGGAAACTATAAAGTTCTAACTTATCAATGAATTTTCTTACATCCTTTTTCTTGTAATCTCTTTCTACTAAAATTTCTTGCTTTTCAAGAATTGAATTTAAGGCATTTTCAATATCAAATTTGGAAATATCAGACACTGTGTGTCCAACTACAATATTTGTAAACATTGCCTCAAACGAAGTTATAGACCTTGCAGAATATGGAAGCGGCTTAATTCTCTTTATTACAAGAAGACCTTCAAATGCTTCTGTAAGTGATTCAAAAATCTTATAAAGATCAACCTCTTCCCTCAAGAAGAAGTCAAAATACTCATCCTCCCCTACCATGCCGACACTCAAAGGAAATCCCAATTCCAATTGCACTCTTTTGTTAAAACCTTCGGTAAATTTAAGAGGAAGACCTGATCTTCTTAAACCCCTTTCAATAACAGTTTTCATATCAAGATGCCCCAAGTAAAAAATTGCATAGGGACGCTCAAAATTAACTCTTATTCTCATATATCTTTATTATATTGAGAAATGAAGATTTTTTCTATTTCTCAAAAATATATTACGGCAATTAAAAAAGAATCCTATAAGATGTTCCTTTTCCTTGCAATATATTACTTTTTGTGTTATAATTTATTACAAATGAGGTGAAAAGATGCTAAAACTTGAAAACATAAGCTTTAAAGCTGATAATAAACTCATCCTTAAGGAAGTTTCTATGGAGTTTGAGGAAGGTAAAAAGTATGCAATCCTTGGTGTAAATGGTGCTGGGAAAAGCACTCTTGGATATATAATTATGGGGCTTGAGGATTACAAGCCAACAACAGGAAGAATCCTCCTTGATAATGAGGATATTACAAATCTTTCAATCTATGAACGCGCAAAAAGAGGAATAACGCTTGTCTTCCAGGAACCACCAAGATTTGAGGGAATTAGCGTTGGAGCATATTTGACGCTTGGTGGAAAAATAAAAATCGACCGAAATGAGCTTGAACAAGTTCTTGAGACAGTTGGATTGAATCCAAAACTATATATAGCAAGAAAGGTTAACGGAAGTCTTAGTGGAGGCGAAAGGAAAAGAGTTGAGCTTGCTTCAATTTTGGTTTTAAAGCCAAGATACGCAATCCTTGATGAACCAGATTCAGGTATTGATATTATGAGTCTTGAAATGGTAAATAATGTCCTAAATTATATCGCTTCATATGGTGGAACACCCATTATAATTACTCACAGGGAAGAAATGGCAACAAATGTTGATTTTGCATACCATATCTGTAATGGCATTGTCCTTAATAAAGGAGATGCTATCTCAGTAATTGAGGAGTATAAGAAAGAATGTGGTATATGCAACCATCCAAATGCACCAAAACAAAATGAAAAATCAAAAGAGGAGGTTAGAAAATGGGTATAAATATTACCGATGAATATAAACAAATCGTTGATGCCCTTGAAAAGAATGGATATGATGCTTCAAAATACTTTGATAAGAGAGTTGCATCAATCATCATAAGTGGAAATAGAGTTATAGGACTGAATAATGTCCCTGGTGTAAAACTAACGCCAACACAAATAGAAAATGGTGTGCGTGTTGATATGGAGATAGAAGAAGGCGTTGCACTTCCAATTCCTATTCATGTTTGCACTGGATATGTTGAAAAAAGAGGACTTCAAAATGTCATCTTCAATATAAGAATAAGAAAAAATGCAAAAGTAAAATTTACAGCCCACTGTGTTTTTCCGCAGGTTGAGGAATTCACCCACAATGCAATCTCAAATGTAATAGTTGAAGATGGAGCAGTAATGGAATATGCCGATGAACACTTCCACTCAGATCTTGGAACGATAAATCTTAGGACAATTACAAATGCAAAGGTTGAGAAAGGCGGTATATACAAAAATAGTTTTACCTTAACAAAGACACGTATTGGGAAACTATACGTTGAAATGAATCTTGACCTTGGAGAAAGTGCAATTGGAGAACTTACATCAAAAGTAAAAGGAACCAAAAATGATGAGATTGAAATAAA
Source organism: Caldisericum exile (assembly GCA_002877955.1). Lineage (GTDB taxonomy): Bacteria > Caldisericota > Caldisericia > Caldisericales > Caldisericaceae > Caldisericum > Caldisericum exile_A. The sequence continues at coordinate 3,112 of PNIL01000026.1, forward strand.
AGAGACATTAAACCTAAACGGTGAGCGTTCAAGAGGAATTGCTAAATCAACAGTTGTTGCGCTTGATGAGACAAAGGCAAATATTGTTAATATAGCATATGGCAACGCACCATATTCTTACGGACATGTTGAATGTAATGAAATCACAAAAGGTAACAAAGTTGATGTGAAAACTGAGCCAATCCTTAAAGTTGTTAATGATCTATCGGAACTCACTCATGAGGCATCCATTGGAAGAGTAAATAGAAGGCAACTTGAAACTCTCATGGCAAAGGGATTAACGGAAGAAGAAGCAACAGAACTTATCATAAAAGGAATTTTGCAGTAAAAACTTAAAGGAAAGGCAATTGCCTTTCCTTTTTAAACCTTCAAGAAAAAAATACTTTAAGGCAACTTATACCAATCTGGATTTTCTTCAAGAAGCGGCTTCAAATTAAAAGCCCAATCTAAAAATTTATTTACATTGTCTTTACCAACAAATCTTGCACCATGCTGTGGCACAATCTGTTCTAAATCTAATTTACGTACCATATTAACCCAGGATTTAATAGCAAAAGATGAAGGCATATACCTTTTGTGGAAAGGTTCCATGAATTTTAAATGCTCTTCAAAATTAGAAACAACTTCATAATCTGCACCAATTGAAGCACCAAAATCTCCTGAAAGAAGAATTGAAGATACAGGATCATAAATTTGAAAGTTTCCTTCTGAGTGTAAGAAATGCGCAGGGACAAGGACAACCTCAGAATTTCCTAATTTCAGTCGCATTCCTCCATCTTTTACTTTTACTAATCTATCCTCAACAATTGCCTTTGGAAGAAAGTGTGGGATAAATCGTGCCCACAATTCAGAAACAAAAATCGTTGCATTCGTTGATACAACCCAGAAGTTTAAAGATGCACTTACATCTGGGTCTTGATGAGATAGAACAATATACTTAATTTTTTGCGGTGGAATGATAGAGGCAATCTCTGAAAAAAGATAAGAATTTATCCTTGAACCGCCAGGTTCATAGAGCAAAGCCTCACTTCCATCAACAATTAAAAACTGATTTGTTTCAACCTCATCAGAATCGCCAAATCCCGAAAATTTAAAAACCTTGTGATTTTCATTTTCAAAAAGAGAAACTTTCAATTTTCACCTCCTAATTATTTAAATCTCCGATTTGTATTATAGCACAAGAACCTTATTTAAGATGCCCTTATTGTATAAAAACTAAAAATTACTATTGGGGAAGACAGTAATAAGCTTGTAATTGAAAGCTCGAAACCAAAAAGAATAAAAGAAAGGATGAAAGAAACGAATACAATTGCAAGATACAGGTAAGGAGAAATAAGTACTAACTTTTCATTAGGTTTTATTTGAAATGTTTGATCTATTAATCTTACAAGAAAAGTTGTTGTGGAAACAATTACAAACCAACCTATAAAATTACCAAATGGAACATCAAAATAAGAGTACTGAGAATTGTTTTGCCAAACCCATAATCCAAACTTCACAGAAACAGGATCTATAAAGAAATCAAATGTCATAACGGCAAAACCATCAAGGAAAGCACACAAAATCAAATTAGATATACTATTTATATGAAAAAAATAATCTCTTTTTAAGAGAAATTCAATAAAGGCATTTGTAAGTGAATAACCGATTAATATAAAAACTATCCAGAAAAACCAAACAAGTATCGGAAGTCCCAAGAACTTTGGATTAAAGAAATCTGCATAAAAGTATCTTACACCAAGAGGACCACCATAATGCATACCTATATTTTCGTATATTAACGGAGCAAAGATTAAAATTATTATTTGCAGTATCAATCCGAAATATTTCTTCCCATTTTTCACTTCTTTTGACCTATCCCTATAATTGAGCAATTTTTTATCACTCTAAAAAGTTTAGTGCTTTTTTGAAAAAATTGCAAGTTTTTGGAGCATATTTTTCTAAATTTGTATCTTGATTTGCTTCACTAG
>PNIL01000002.1 GCA_002877955.1 Caldisericum exile
TTTAGGGGGAGTTAGAGGGGGAGAATTTCAAATCCCCCTCTAAATTGAAAACCGCCCCATCAATACCACCTAATAATAATTTTGTCTTAGGGGGTAAGTTAGAAAGGGGGCATCCCCCTTTCTAATGGTTGATGGGGAATTTTAACCCCTTCGAGTAATGGAGAAATCTCCTCTTTTAAGACAGTTTGAGTGAAACTTTTGCATTTTCTAATAATGGGGAGATACTTTTTTAGAATAACATTAACCTTATAATATAATTATGGAAAATTACTTTGATATTGAGGAATTTGAAAGATGGTTCAAGGAAAGCATTTATACCTTTGAGTCTGCAAAACATGATAAAGACCATAAATTTTATAATTGGGCTTGTTTTAAATTTCAACAGGCTGGTGAATATGCACTTAAAGCACTTTTGAAAGCTTTTGGCAAAAATGCTTTGGGACATTCTCTTTTAAAACTTCTTGAAGATATCGAAAATTTGGGGATTTTTGTTTCGGAGGACCTCAAATCTTCAGCAAGAATGCTCGATATGAATTACATTGCAACTCGTTATCCTGATGCATATCCTGAGGGTTCACCGCATGAATTTTTTGATGAAAATTCTGCCTTAGTTTCAGAGAATGCTTCGAGAAAAATTATCGAATTCGTTCAGAATTTCAAAAACAAGAATGAATAAAATAATCCAAGAGAAAATACAAAAACAGAAGGAATATATTGAAAAAGCAAGGGCTTATGTAATAAACCTCTCAAAAAAACTTGAAATAATCGAAGCATTTGTGATTGGTTCTATTGCAAGAGGAGACTTCAATGAAGCATCTGACATAGATGTGGTAATTATTGCAAAAAATTTGCCGGCACATCCCCTTAAGAGAATGAACTTGCTTTACGAAGATATCCCCTCTTTAGTTGAACCCAAAGCTTATACACTTGAAGAGTTTCAAAAACTTATTCAAAAGAAAAATCCAATAGCAGAGGAAGTTCAAAAAAAGGGAATTAAAATTTACCCTTAAATAAAAAGTAAGATTCCTTGTTTTTGAACTCTTCCAACCTTAACAAATGAGATTACTCAATAAACCTGAGGAGGTGAACTAACCCTTCTCTAACTCCATTAAAAAGTGATTTTAGTCTTTAGGGAAAGCTTAAAGGAGAATGTGTCCCCTTCCATCGATTGTCATTTCGAAGGAGCGTAAGCGACTGAGAAATCTCCTCTTTCTGGGGTAGTTCGAAGGGGGGTAAATTCTTTCAATTAATGTAGGTATGTAGCAGCTATGAATTTTCTTGCTAATGGATCTTTTATAGAATATGTAGAAAGAAAATTTGGTTTGTAAGCCCCTATAATAACTCGCTAAATGGATCTTTTATTTAAAGCGGAGAGAGAATGATTCCTTTATGAATTTTTTCAAAAAACATTAAACTCCTTCTTTTAAAACATTGTAAATCCATTATAATATGTAGAGGTGATAAAATGGGAGAATTTATAATGCCACCAGGCCAAAAACCTTCAGCAAGGCTTTATCCAATTTCAATTTTTGGAAAGCCTAAGGAAATTGACATTGATAATTATTTTGTTAAAATTACTGGTCTTATTAAGAGCGAAAAAGTAATTTCCCTAAAAGAAATTTTTAATATGAATAAAGAAAGCGTTCAATTTGATATTCATTGTGTTGATGGATGGAGCTATCTCGGTCCTGTTTTTTCAGGCGTATATCCCAAAGTTTTATTTGAAGATGTCTCGATTTTGCCAAGTGGAAAATTTGTTATGGTAAAGACTCTTGATGGTTATTCAACCGATTTGCCTCTTGATTTTCTTTTGAGTAATGATGCATTTCTTGCATATGAAATGGACGGAAAGCCTCTTGATATTGCAAATGGATATCCTTTAAGGCTTGTCGTTAATGGGAAATATGCGTATAAAGATGCAAAATGGGTTGTTGAGTTTGAGGTAATGGAAGAGGATATTCCAGGTTATTGGGAGAAAAAGGGATACTCAAGAAGCGCAAATGTCTATGAAAATGATCGGTTTGAAAAATAAAAAGGGCTTCACTCTTATTGAATTAATGATTGTAATTGCGATTATTATAATCCTTGTTGGGATTGCAGTTCCTGTTTTTGGAAATATCATAAATAGAGGTCGTATTGCGCAACTCTTATCAAACTTTGATTCCCTTGCAAGAGACCTTGAACATTACAAACAAGATTGGGGTGTTTACCCTTATCCTGTTGTGCAAGCTGAACAATTTGGATATTTGGTTGATAGTAAAGCTCCAACATCTCTTCTTGCAAGAGAGCTACTTGGGATAAACGCTTTTATAAACAAAAAGGAAAACAAAACTTTGCTGGGAGAAAGCGGAGGTATAGAGTATATTCTCCGTCCCGAAAGTCTTATGAATATGCAAAATCCTTTTGGCTTGGGGCTTTACTATGGTTCAAAAGATGGTTCAAACTATGTTATTTATGCAGAACTTCCAAATGGAAAGTATCTTGTGCGTTTTGGAAACATTTCTCCAGAAATAACCACAAGTCCACCGTCAGTCCCCTAATTTGTCTTCAAGTTCATTTACCAGATCTTTGAGAGTTTTTAGCTCCTCTTTTAAATTTTTTCTATTTTTATCATCAATGAAATCTATTAAATTTATTGTATTTTCAACATTTTTTATTGCACCTTTAAGCGTTGCAGGTTTGAAATGCTTAAAAGTGCTTACTACATTTGCTACATCGTGAGAGGAGAGTTCATTTTCCTCAATAATCTTTACAACCTTTTTAATAACATCAAGATCTTTTACTTTAAGAAGACTTTCAACATGCCTTGAAGTTAAAGGAGAGTTAGGGTCATCAATCTTTTTTTGAATGTCCTCTGGTAAATCAAGCAAACTTATCCACCTTATTAGTGTAATTGGTGTTTTTCCTATTGCCTTACATAGTGCGCTCACAGTGAGCGCAAAATCTTCAGGGACATTTCTTCCCATCCTGTAGTTAATAAGAAGTGTTTTAACATTTTTATCCTTTGCATATGGCTTTAGGTATTCGTAAATTGCCTTTGCTCTCTCTATGGGTGATATATCTTCTCGTTGTAAATTTTCAACAATCTGGATTTCCCTTACGATGCTGTCGCTTTTTGGATCAATTACGATTGCAGGTATTGTATCTTTTTTTAGAAGAAGTGTTGCTTTGTATCTTCTTTCTCCTGCAACAATCATATACTTTGTGCCAACTTTACGCACGAGAATTGGCTCTAAAACGCCATGTCTTTCGATGCTTTCGGCAAGTTCCTTCAAGCTCTCTTCATTAAAAGTTTTTCTTGGTTGATTTGGATCTGTAACTATATCTCTAACATTCAGTTCAATTACTTTTGCCTGAATCTTTTCATTTACAAGTTCTTCAACATAGCCTTTATCAAAACGTAAATTAAAATCTTTTGGTAAACCCTTTTTTGGTTCCATTTTTCACCTACTTTCCTAATCTTTTTAAGACACTTTCTCCAAAAAGCATATATGCATGTGCACCTTTTGAATCTGGCGCAAAGGCAAAGATATCCTCTCTAAAGGCAGGACTTTCCTCAAGGCGAACACTTCTCCCGATTGGTTCTTCAAAAACAAGATCTCCAAAAAGTTCCTTTATTTTTAGAGAGGCATCCTTTGAAAGGGTAGTCCTTGTATCAAACATGGTTATTAAAACTCCTAAAATTTTTAGCTTTTCATTAAATGTTTCTTTGACGCCTTCAAATGTATCCAAAAAGTCTTGTACACCTTCAAGTGCCCAAGGCGATGGGGTAATTGGAATTATTACATAATCAGAGGTTGTAAGGGCGTTTACCGTAAGAAGTCCTAAAGAAGGGGGTGTGTCAATAATAACAAAGCTAAACATATTTGCAATTTTACTAATAACTTTTCTTAATTTAAGTGGTGCATCGAAAACGCCAGAAAGTGCACGCTCTACTTTCGCAAGGTGAATTGAAGATGGCATTAAAAATAGATTTGGAACAGAAGTTTCGTGGATAATTTTCACAGGATCTGTATTCTCCTCTACAAAAACTGAATAGGTGCTTATATTTGTTGGATTCTCAAGAAATACAAACGAGGAATTTGCCTGTGGATCGAGATCAATAAGTAAAGTTTTAAAGTTTTTTCTTGCAATAAAAGAGGCAAGATTAACTGCGGTTGTTGTTTTACCAACTCCACCCTTCTGATTTGCAATTGTTATCGTTATCATGTTATCTCCTTAAATTCCACAAGAAATTTGTCCTTTTCGATATCAAGAATTGCAAAGGACTTTTTAGAAGAATCTTTTGGTAAACTTATTGAGCCTGGATTAATATGCAACCCAAATTTATTTTCTTCTACAACTGGTATATGCGTATGTCCCGTTAGAAGTGCTTTTATACCTTTATATTTTTTCATGAACTCTTCAAAGTTTTCAATTTTATCTCCATGCGTTAAAAGAAGTGTAGTCCCTTCGATATGCACAAGTGCAAACTCTTGAAGCATTGGATATTTTATTACAAGCTGGTCTACATCGGCATCGCAGTTGCCTTTAACAAAGATAAAGTTAAAGGGAGCATTGTTTATTAGCTCAGAAACTCCCATTGGATTATATCCCTCAGGCATTGGATTTCTGGGCCCATGGTAAAGCACATCACCTAAAACGAGCACAAGTTTTACATCTAATTTTTCAAACTCCGAAAAAACTGCCCTAAGCGACAAAAAATCGCCATGGATGTCTGATACAACTCCCACTTTCATAATAAATCCTCCTCATCAATTAATTTTAGGATTTCGATAAACTCTTTTATTCCTTCTTTCCAATCCTTTCTCAAATTTCTGTAATAAGCTTTACCTTTCTCGGTAATCTTATAAACAAGGCGTGGATGCTTTGTCTCCCCTATAATCCAGTCGCCCTTTATAAAGCCACTACTATTTAATTTTTTTAGCACTGGGTATATGAAGCCCGGGTTTGGATACCACATACCTCTTGAAACAATGAGTATTGCCTTAGAAATTTCTTCACCATACATATCTCTTTCATTAAGAAGATGAAGAATGTAAAAATACAAAAACTCCTTTGAGCCAAAAAAACTTGTAATAAATAAATTTTTTCCTTTCTTTCTAAAAATATTTTCTAACATTTTTCACCCCAACTTACCATAAATAATAAATTTTTATAATTATATACAAATATACAAAATTCTGAAATTTTTCCAATTCAAACAATTTTTCTCACTTAATAATATGGAAAGAGTGTCGAAAATTTTCAAAGCAAAATTTTTCAAAAATACTTGTAAAAAGTATAAATTACCTTATAATTATTATTTGCAGGAGTTAAAAAATGGACAAAACTATTAAGGTATCTAAAAGAATTTTTTTTGAGGCGCTGCTTGTTGCGCTTATCCCAACGCTTACTTCAATTCTAAATCAATATTTGAGTTTTAAAACAGAAATTTCATTTGTAGGCTCAACACTTACGATATTAGGTCAATATATTTTAAGTTCATTAATTCTTCTTTTAATTACCCTTATTGAAAAGAATGATGTGAAAGAGCTTTTCTTAATATCGCTTTTGTTAAATTCAATTGTTTTTATATTAAGGCTACTTGCATCAACTATGCCAGATTTCTTATCACAGGTTTTCAATATTTTTCTTCCGATAACCTATATTGGTATTGAAACAATATTTCTTGCAAGCATTCCGTTTGTTGAAAACTTTTCCCAAATAGCCCCTTTCTATGGAATTCTTACAATTGTTGCCTTGAAGTTTATTATTAACTACTTCGTAATGGTCCCTGTATTAAACCGCCTTGAGGATATTCACGTTGTCATTCTTCTAATTTTTGTAAGCCAGTTAATTCCTATGGTGCTTTTTGCAAGACTTCCCTTTGAATTAACCAAATATCCATTTTTTGAAGCTATTAAAAGGAGTCTTTTTGACTTCAAGAAATACTTTAGGGCTGCTACAACAGTTGGAAGCATTTATTCCATTATTGTTGCAGTAGTTTCTGTATTTGGTGCCATTGCGAGTTCCCAAATTATAATTCCTATTATTTTGAATTATATATCAGTAATAGTTTTCGTATATTTCTTTATTTGGATTTCAGAGTATGAGAGATGACATATTTATAAAGGGAGCAAGGGTTCATAATCTCAAGAACATCACCCTTACCATCCCTAGAAATAAACTTATTGTTATAACAGGTGTTTCTGGCTCGGGAAAATCTTCTCTTGCTTTTGATACAATTTACGCAGAAGGTCAAAGGCGTTACGTAGAATCTCTTTCGGCTTATGCAAGGCAATTTATAGGGCTTATGGAAAAGCCCGATGTCGATGTAATTGAGGGACTTTCTCCTGCAATTGCAATAGATCAAAAGAGTGCAAGCAAAAACCCTCGCTCAACCGTTGGCACAATGACCGAGATTTACGATTATTTGAGGCTTCTCTATGCACGTATTGGTGTTCCACACTGCCCAAATGATGGCACTGAAATTAAAAAACAAACACCCGATGAAATTGTAGAGCAGATTTTTAAAAATCTTGAGCATAAAAAGATTGAAATTCTTTCACCGCTTGTGAGGGGAAGAAAAGGTGAATATAAGGCGCTTTTTGAAAAATACCTAAAAAAAGGGTATGTAAGGGTGCGTGTGGATGGAAATATGTATTCTTTGCAGGAAGAGATTCCTCTTGACAAAAACAAAAAACACGATATTGATCTTGTTGTTGATAGAGTTGTTGTAGTTTCTGAAGAAAAAAGTCGTATCGAGGATTCAATTGAGCTTGCGCTTCAAGAAGGGGAGGGGGTTGTAAAGGTAAGAGATGAAGATGGAAGAGAATATCTATACTCTTCAAAGTTTGCCTGTCCTGTATGTGGGTTTTCAATTGAAGAAATTGAGCCAAGATTATTTTCTTTTAATTCACCGTACGGAGCATGTCCAGAGTGTATGGGACTTGGCTTTAAAATTGAACCAGATCCAGATTTGATTGTGCGCGATTGGAATTTATCCCTTGAAGAAGGCGCAATACAGATTCCAGGTTTTAGAGGCTTTGATACATACACCTTTCAAATTCTTTTGCAAGCTGCAAAAAGATACGGCATCGATACCTACAAGCCTTTGAAAGAGCTTTCAAAAGATGAGCTTGACTTGATTTTTTATGGAACTGAGGGAAAAATGCCCGTAAGAATTACATCAAAAAATGGTGAGGTTTATAGTTTTTCAACTTATTTTGAAGGAGTTGTAAATCTCCTTAAAAGGCGATACAACGAAACTGAATCTGAAAGTATGAAAGAGGAATACGAAAAATTTATGAGACGAGTTGAGTGTCCTGTTTGCCACGGAAAAAGACTCAAACCTGAAGCCCTTGCAGTTACAGTTGATGGCATAAATATTGCAGATTTAACGAGTATGTCTGTAGGGCATGCGTATAGGTTTTTCTTAAACCTTGAAAAGAAACTCACAGAAAAGGAGAGATTAATTGCTCATCAAATAATAAAAGAAATAAAAAATAGATTGAAGTTTTTGCTTGATGTGGGACTTTCTTACCTTACTTTGGATAGACCTTCGGAAACTCTTGCAGGAGGTGAAGCGCAGAGGATTCGTCTTGCAACACAAGTTGGTTCAAAGCTTGTGGGAGTTTTATATGTCCTTGATGAGCCATCAATTGGGCTTCATCCAAGAGATACTGATAAACTTTTGAATACTTTAAAGGAATTAAGGGATCTTGGCAATACTGTAATTGTTGTTGAACACGACGAAGAAACAATAAGGGAAGCAGATTACATCATAGACATTGGTCCTGGGGCAGGCGAAGAGGGTGGCTATGTCGTAAAAACTGGTTCACTTCAGGATATTATAAATGAAAAAAGATCTTTAACAGGGCAATATTTGAAAGGTGAATTGAAAATTCCAGTCCCAACTGAAAGAAGAAAAGGGAACGGAGAATTTCTTGTTGTAAAAGGTGCAAGAGAACATAATCTCAAAAATATTGATGTTCAATTTCCTCTTCATACATTTATTTGTGTTACAGGTGTTTCAGGCTCCGGAAAGTCAACTCTCATTTATGATATTCTTTACAAGGCGCTTATGAAGAAACTCTACAAATCAAAGGAAGAACCAGGAAAACATGACAAAATCGAAGGTGTTGAATATATTGACAAGGTAGTGATGGTTGACCAATCTCCCATTGGGAGAACACCCCGTTCAAATCCTGCAACCTACACTGGAGCATTTACTCCCATAAGAGAGCTTTTTGCAAGTTTACCCGAAGCAAAGGCAAGGGGATATAAGGCAGGAAGATTTAGTTTTAATATCCCCGGTGGAAGGTGTGAAGCTTGTGAGGGAAATGGCTATATAAAAGTTGAAATGCAATTTTTACCTGATGTTTATGTGCCTTGTGAGGTGTGCCACGGAAAAAGATACAACAGAGAAACTCTTGAAATAAAATACAAGGGAAAAAGTATTGCAGATGTTCTTGAAATGAGCGTTAAAGAAGCATTATCTTTCTTTGAAAATATTCCTGAAATAAAGCGAAAACTTCAATTTCTTGATGATGTAGGTTTGGGCTACATAAAATTGGGGCAATCTGCAACTACACTTTCAGGTGGAGAGGCACAACGTGTAAAACTTGCAGCAGAACTTCAAAAAAGAGGGACAGGAAGAACTGTTTACTTCCTCGATGAGCCCACAACAGGCTTGCATTTTGCGGATGTTCATAAGTTGATTGATGTTCTTCAAAGACTTGTTAATCAGGGGAATACTGTTATCATAATCGAGCATAATCTTGATGTAATTAAGTCGGCAGATTATATTATTGACCTTGGCCCCGAAGGGGGAGAGCGTGGTGGCTATATTGTGGGAACAGGTACACCTGAGGAGATTGCAAATAATCCCAAGTCCTATACAGGACAATATCTTAAAAAGGTTTTAGTATAGAGAAATTATTAATAAGCAAATCTCATCTCATACCTTATAACGAGATCTTTAAAAAACATCGCCTCAAAATACTCTTTAAGGATCTTTCTTTCAGACTAATTTTTGCAAAGTACGACTCCTTGAAACCCCCAATGCTAAGAATTCAGAAAAGCTTCGTCTCAGTATCACCTTTTTTCGGTTGTAAGAATGCCATTTTCAAAATCAGAAGGGGTTGCCTTTAGGAATTCTTTTTTCTTCCAACCTTTTTATGCATTTCTAATTTGTATAAATCACTTCTTTAAGAGTTTCTGTATCCATTTCCCCTAAAAAGTATTTTGACATATGTTTTTCCTTTTTCAAAGGAAGAATTAGACAATTTTATGATAATTTATCCTTCTCAAAGGGACGATTTGAAGCGGGGTAATTCTTAAGCGTTTCTGTTTGTTTAGCTTGTATGATGCGGTTAAATGCAATTATTCTTCCTAAAGTCATTGGTCTTGTTATAACAAAGTGATTGAGAACTTTTTTGTAAGAGTGAGTTTTTCTATAATATCTCAAAAACATCTTTGACATCTCAATTGGCGATGGGGGTCTTATAGGTGAAGTGATAAGGTCAAAATACTCTTCAATTTGAGGCTCGATCTCCTTTGATGAATGCACTTTTAAAAATTTTCTTATTTCTTCGATTGTTGGCTTTGCGTCTAAGTGTTTTTTAAGACGCTTTAATTCTACAAGTTTTTTGAGAAATTTTATAAAATTTATTCTATCTTTCAAAACGCCATTTGAAACATTTCTTATGTGTCTTGTAAAGCTTTTAAGCTTTTTTGACAACCCTTCCTTTTCTTTAAGGAGTGCAAAGTATATGACTTTTTTAACATCTCTAATTGCCTTACTATAAGTGTAGTCTTCTTTTATGTCCTCTACATTTTTTACCTTAAGGGACAGCAAGTATTCCTTATATTTTGGAAAAAGATCGTAAGGGTCTCTTATCACTTCAAAATCGTTAATAAGTTCTTTAAGCCCTTTTCTAATTTTTTTGTTTGAAAGTCCTGGATATGGAAATACAATAAAATCGTTATTTGCAATGATAACATTTGACAATGCAAAATCTTCTTCAATAAGCGCTTTGCTTGTTGAATAGCACTTAACAAACGAATATTTCACTTCTGAAAAATTCTTTGGGAAAGGCATACCGAATCTAAAATACGCGCTTAGATACATCTTAAAAAGTGTTGAAGTAGCAAGTGAATGATCAAATAACGTTATGTCGTTTGCAAAAAGGCGTGTTTCAGAAAGAGTTTTTAAGAAAGGTTCTTTTAGGTATTCAAAGAGCTTCCTTCTAAAGGAAATAATATCAAAATTTTTGCTTCCAAATCCTGCCTCAATAAGTGCAGAATTAAGTTTATTATAAAGTTCAATCCTTAGAGAATCAAGCTTCTCAATTTCAACTCTTTCTTTCATTTCAAAAAATCTATCAATAAATACCTCTTTATATCCCTGTTTCCGAGAATCAAGTGGGTTTGACGCATCCATATGGTCAAGAGTTTTGAGAAGTTCCATAATTTTGTAGTCCTCAATTTTGTCTTTAAGATTACACGGAGGGTTTCTGAGACATCTATTGCAACCATGATGAGCGCAAATCATATGGATTAGGTAAAAATCAGTTTCAAATGGCAAAGTTTGAGGGTCAATTTGAAGGAGTTCATATACCTCAACATTGAGAAATTTCCACAAGGTTTCTGGGATTCTTTTAAGCGAAAAATCAATGTAAAGAATTTGTCCGTGAAAATCGAGTCCTTTTATGTCTTTTGCCTTTGATGTGATAAAGTATCTTGAAAGTTTTCCGATGTCGTGTAAGAATGTTCCACTTTCAAGAAGAAGTATTAAGTTCCTAACAGTTCTACTATCACTTGAAGAAGACTTTTCCATCAATAACTACTTTAACAAAGTCATTGAAGACAAAGCTTGTATCCTCTGGCTTCACAGGAAAATTGTAGAGAGGTCCTGTAGGTGTTTCGTTATAGAATGGTCTATTGCAATTTGGACATCCTTGAGTTATGTAGTTTGAAGGGTCCGTAACAAGCTCAAGAATCTTTTCTTTCGTGAAATCGATTTTAGCACCTATTAGTATGCCATTTTCAAAAATTGGTTCAAAAGGAATACGCTTAAAAAACAGTGCCCTTATAAATTGGAACTTCCTGTATCGTCCGATTGGGACTTTTTGATGTTTTTCTAACAGTGTTCCTTTAACAGGTGTGAATGAAAACAACGATACAAGCACATTACCATCAAAGAACTTTTTCATTGCATCGTATAGTTCAAAATCTGTTTCATTCAATCCAACAATAATATGAGTTGTAATTTTTCCTTTAAATTCTTTTCCTACATCAAGAATAAAGGAAAATGTCTTTTCAAAATTTCCCCCTCGAATTTTAGAAAAGTCTTCTTTTGAAACAACATCAATGGGAAGGCCAATGCGTTCTACTCCCAGAGAAAAAAGCTCTCTTATGCGATTAATATTTGGCTCTCTTATTGAAATTGAGATTGGGACATTTAATTCTGCATCGTTTAAGACTTTTAAGAACCCTATAAGATTTTCGTAGTAGTTTTTTCCATTTACAACTTGAAAGCAAATCCTCTTGTAGTCATCTTTGTGCTTTATGAGTGCATCAAGCACATTTTCAAATTTTTCTTTAGGCCAGGTTACCCTCGATAGATTTTCAAAGTTTGCCTTTGATTCTTTTGCCTGTGCACAGTAAAGACAATTATATAAACAATGTTCCTCAACCATTAGGTAAATAGTTGTAGGCTTTGCAAAAACTTTTACATTCCTTAATCCAAGCAATGCGAGGCTTCCAATTGAAACTCTTATGTCTTTTTTAAGTACCTCTTCCTTAGATAAGGGCACAACATTCATTGAAAATCCTCACTTCTTCCCCCTGTTCTTTTACAAGGTCTCTTAAAGATTTTGATGGAAGGACAAATCCCTTTACGCCCAACTTGTATGCCTCAACATCGAGACGTTCTCTATATTCTCCAAATGGTCTCATACAACCCAAAAAAAGTGTAGTTGTGCGTGATGTCCTTCTATAGGCTTTATCAACCATTTTTAATACTTTGTCTAAATCTGGTACAGGACAATTTTCAAAAGGGGTTCCTTTTGTTGGAATAAAGACATCTATTACTATAAGTGTTGGCTTTATAAATGCAAGTTCGTCGATTGTATCTTCTTCTCCTTCGTCAATCTCACCACATTTGATTCCCAATGTTATATGCGGCACAACGCGGGACTGTGGAAGACCTTCCTCATTTTCAATACGCCCTCCAATAATTCTTCTCATAAGAAGGTAAGTTTTTTCAAAATCTTCTTTTGTTTTGTCCTTTAAATGATATACCTCTTGAATTACTCTATCATCATAAACAAAATCAAAGGATATTCTTTCAACATAAGGTTTTATTGCTCTTATCTCTTCTTCACTTAGCAGTCCTGTATGGAAATTTAATTTAAGTCCCATAGAGTGTACCTTTTTTATAAAGTCCATATGTTCAAGTATAGGCACCTTTCCATCTTTTGTTGAGCCACCTGAAATGAGAATGCTTTTAAACCTTCCTGGATGATTTTCAAGAATTTCAAGGATTTGCTCTTTTGTTTTCATTCTCGAAAGATACCGAGCATTACAGTGATTGCAGTTAAGAGAACATGCAGTCCCCGTTAAACTTACTTCAAGAGTTTCTCTTGATGGATAAAAGAAAAATACCATTTTTAGCACCTACTTATGGTTTAGGGCACGCATTTGAAAGTGTTATCACGAAAACAAAATGAACTTTACCTTCAAACTGCTTTATAACTTCATTAAATGCCTTAAAAATTGTTTCAGAATCCCCGTATGTAACAGAACTTGTTGCCCCAACTGTAACATCAAGGCCAAAACTTTTCACGATACGAACTGCTTCATACACATAATCGCCGTAATTTTCTACCTTTAAAGGATATACTGAAAATTGTGCAGTTATAAGCATTTTATGCCTCCTCCTATAAGCAATGCCCCGAAGGGCTTAAGATATTTTCTTCCAAATTTCTCAAGTGCATTTGCCCTATCCAGAATAAACTTTGGAGGTGATGGATTAAAGAAAACGGAAGAATTTACTTCCACATTACATAAGTGTTTCTTCAAGAGGTTTTTAAGTTCCCAAAAATTATAGAAATGCATTCCTTTAAAAAGATCATTCGGATCAAATAATCCTCTTATCCTTCTTGATATGCCATAGAGAGAAATTGCATTCAAGACTGCAACAACAATTTTACCTTCAGGCTTTGCAACACGCACCATTTCACCCACAAATTTTTCAGGGTTTTTTGAATTTTCCATTGATGTCATAGACAAGACAATGTCAAAAGAATTTTCCTCAAATGGAATTGCTTCGCCATAACCAAACTTTACTTCAAAACCGCGAGACTTTGCAATCTTAAGCATATTTTCCGCAGGATCAATACCTATTACATCTGCTCCTCTTTTTCTAAATTCCATAGCAAATAAACCAGTTCCTATACCAACTTCAAGTATCTTTTTGCCTTTAATTTCTCCCATCGCCTCTAAAAGAGCATTTAATTCCAATTCTTTTACGATGCGCCCAACTGGAGTTTCAAACCATTTGTCATACTCATTTGCGATTTCATTAAATTTTTCTTCCATAACTCAATTATAACATAACTTTAGTAAACATTACTCAATCTTCCAGTATTAAGCTTGTTGTTTCCTTCAATTTTTCAAGTTCAAGGTCGTAGAAAATTTTTTCTATCTCTTTGTTATAGTCGTGAATGCCAAGTTCAATTTCATCCATTCTTTTTTCAAGCTCTTTCGTGTATTCTTCGCTTACAAAAGGTGAGATTTTTTTGTTTTTCTTTATAAGGTTTAAGACTTCTATGCCAAGTTTTGTTGGAATTAAGAAACCTTTTCTATCTATAACATACTTTCTTGCAATGAGCTTTTCAATTGTGATCGCATATGTGGATGGCCTACCGATTCCTTTTTCTTGCATCTCTTGAATTATTGTTGCATGCGTATAAAATGGAACTTCACTTCTTCTTATAAGGATTTTATTTGTAATTTGTATATTTCCCTCGGCAATTGGATATACCTCAACAGGTAAAATTTTATTAAAACCTTCATGGACAATTTTGATATTCAAGTCTTCCTCTTTTTGAAGCACAAGGTCATCAAAAGTAAGTGAGAACAAGACTTTTCCAACTTCCAAAACCGTCTCTTTCATTTGCGATGCAATGAATTGCCTGAAGATGAGATCGTAGAGTTTTAGGTGAAGTGGAGTGATTCCTAAAATAGTGTTTATTGTAAGGTATGACTTTAAATCTTCTACATCCATTGCCTTTGTGGGACGAATGCATTCATGTGCGCCGCCAATTTGTGAGTATGTTCTGATGCTTAAAAAGTCGTTTCCAAAATGTTCTTCTATGTATTCTTTTGCAATTCTAACACCTGCATCGCTTACTCTTATGCTGTCAGTTCTGTGATAGGTAATTAATCCCATTTCAAAGAGATCTTGGGCAAGTTGCATGGTTGTGTATACGGGCAGTTTTAGTTTATTAGATGCCTCCTTTAAGAGCGTGTAGGTTTCAAATGGCTTTACAAAAACTCTCTCATCTTTTGTCTCAAGGATTTTTACTGAGATCTCGTTAATATTATCAAGCTCTTCTTTATTTATTGGTCTTTCAAGCTTGAATTCAACCATCTTCGAATTAAAGAATACTCTTAAATAAGGGTATTTTTTTGATGCCTCAATTCCTCTTTTAACAATCCATTCAAGGACTGGCGTTTGCACTCTTCCTGCTGAAAGTGTTTTTAAAGCCTTTTCTTTCTGGATGTATTGAGAAACCGTAAAGCCTACAAATCGATCTGCAATCCTTCTTAAAAATTGTGCCTTAACAAGTTTAATATTTAATTCTCTTGAGTTTCTTATTGCATTTTCAAATGCATACTTTGTAATCTCATGGAATTCGATTCTTTTTATGTTATTTGCATATGGCGAAAGATTAAGGAAAAGGTCATAACTTATCTTTTCTCCTTCTGTATCTGGATCAGATGCAAGAAGAACTTCATTAACTTCCAAGGATAATCTCCTAAGTGCCTTAAGTATGTTTTCTCTATCTTCATCAATTGGCTCAAAAATTGGAATGAATGTTTCACCATTCTTTAAAACTCCGAAATACCCTTCTGTTTTGTTAAGGTCAAGGACATGCCCCTTTGATGCAGCAATTGTAAGGATTGTGTCCTTCATGATGATTTCAAATGCATCAAGATTTAAAATGCGCCTTCTTACTGGTTTACCGTAGAAAGACGCAATTGTCCTTGCCTTGTTAGGAGACTCAACAATTACAAGTTTTGTGTTAAACTTCAAACCTTCTTTTGGGATAAACCCACTTTCTATTTTTTGTGCAAGTGCTCTGTCGTTATCAATTTCTCTAAGGATGCTTTCAAGGTCAAGACTCTCGTAAGGTAATAAATCTCCTTCTCCAATAAACCATTTGAGTTTTTTCCTTAAGACTGAGAGCATTTTGAAATCATTTGTCAAAATGAGAGAAAGTCCTTTTGTAAGTCCTGTTGCTATGAGGCGTGAAGTCCTTCCAGATGCCTGTATGTAGCCTGTGATATCGACAACTATGAATGAAAGTTCATTCCCTTTCCTGTGAAGGGCAATATCAGGAGTTTCTTCTACAATTTTTAAAATATCTTCTCTATTAAGTAGTTCCTTGAAATAATTTATTGCTTCATTATAGGCCTTTTGATAAGGACTTTCGATACCCTCTTCAACAAAATTTGAGTATCTTTTAAGAATGTTCAGGTGTCTAAAGATTTTTGTCATTTCAGATTCAGGAAGGATTTTCTTTCTTGTAATATGTGGAATAAGCAAAAGAATTGCATAGTATATGCCTCTATTTCCCTCCGTTGTGCTAAGCGAAAACTTCATCTTTGGAACACCTAAAAAGAGTGCATACCTTATAACTGATGGGAGGTCAATGCCTCTTGCAAGTGGATTTCTGTAAGTGGAAAATCCTACAAGTACATCAAGATTTCCTTCTTTAAAATCCTTTAAGACTTTTGCAAGGTTTTCATAGGAAGCTGCCTTTACGCCATTTTTATTGAGCAATTGCACGAATTTTTCAAGATCTTCTTTTGTGTAATCTGCATTTAAAAATACAAGACCACCCTTTCCTAATTTCTTAATTTCTGAAAGAGCAGCTTTTGTAAGGTCATCCTGTGTAATTTTGTACGCATCGACTACGTTTCTCAAGGTTGAGACAACACGCCCTACTTCAAAGTCAAGGAGTTCTCTAAAGAGTAAAACTTTCTTTGACTTCGGGTTTGTTGTTGCAGATGAAACGATTAAAACACCTTTCCTTTTTTCCTTAATTTTGTTTACTTCTTCAATTGCACTTTGTAATGTTTGTGGGTTAGCCTTATTTTTAATTGAAAGCCTCTTAAGATCAATGAGTTTTAGTGCTTTTTCTATATCATTATCGTTAAAGTTCAAGAGTTTTAGCACTTTGTCGATATTTTTTGAATTCTTGAGTATTGAATCAACATCGTCAATTAGTACAAGGGAGTAAAGACCTTTTGGCACAATATCAAAGTTTTTATATAGAAAGTTTGTAGTTGTTATGAGGATTTTAAAATCTCCTTCTTGGATGCGGTATTTAAGAACTTCAAGCGTATTTTTGGGGAGATTTGAGTCATACGCGATGATATCGTTTTCTTCAATTCCAAAAGTTAATAACTTTTCTTTTGCAAGTTTTACAAGGATGTTTGTTGGGAAAATTAGATACACAAAACCAATGTTATTTTCTGAGATGTATTTTGAAAGCGCAAGCCCAAATGTTGTTTTGCCAATTCCCGTTGGGGCAATGAGTGCAAAGGAGTTATCGAGGAAAAACCTTGTTGCCCACATCTCCTGAAGTGAGGATAGTGTAAAGCCTGTAATGTTTTCGAATGTCTTTTTGAATCTTTGCATATGTGTTCTTAAATTACAAACAGGCTGAAATTGATCGATTTTAAGGTAATTACAGATTTGTTCTTTTGGGACAATTTTTTCAAGACATACTTTACATGTTAGCCCTAATTTTAACCTTTCGTCATCAATATCATTTCCGCAGTTTGGACATAGGTTTTTATAAATCGTTGGAATTGTTTCCATATTTTCCTCCATTCCATTATAATTTTAATGTGAAAATTTTAAAAGGAGGTTTTAAATGGAAGGACTTTTGGTTATTTATGTGATTCTTGTAGTTGCCCTTGCAGTATTGCCATTTGTTTGGCTTCATAACATCAGTCTTAACGCATATAGGAGCTATCAAGAACTCAAAGAAATAAAGGAGATGCTTAAAGAGTTAAAGAATAAATAAAAGTATCTCTCGAAATTTAAACTTTTAAGATGATGACTTTGAAATTTTTTTGAAATTTTTAAAGTTGCTATTATCATATTCTTGAGGTGATATGATGCAATATAATATTTACATTACAGGCGTTGGTGGTCAGGGAGTGGTAAAGACATCAATTGTAATAGGTCAAGCTTGTATAAAACAAGGCCTAAATGTTGTAACCTCCGAAATTCATGGAATGTCCCAAAGGGGAGGGGTAGTTCCAGTTGAGGTTAGAATAGGCGATGTAAATGGCCCCATTATTAAAAAAGGAGGCGCAGATTTACTTCTATCTTTTGAGCCTCTTGAGGCTTTGCGTGCCCTTCCAAAATTAAATGAAAATACTTTTGCAATTGTTAATACCGGAGAAATTGTGCCATTTACAGCGTCACTTGGAATTTCAGAATATCTTTCAAGTGACGAATATCTTTCTGAATTAAAAAAATATCTTAAGGTTGTTATTCCTGTGAATGCTGAGGCTATTGCAAAAGAAGTTGGGGATAGCATCCTTTCTAATATGGTCATATTGGGAGTAGGTGCATCTGTTCCAAATTTTCCTCTCAAAAAGGAATTCATTGTTGAGGCAATAAAGGAGAGTTTTAAGCCGCAGTATGTAAATTTGAATATTAAGGCATTTGAAAAAGGTTTTGAAATAGGGGAAGCTAACTTTAAATAAGAAAAAGGAGGATTTAAAAATACAGGCGGGGTAATTACCCCGCCTTTTATATTTATCGGTTTTCGGGACTTATTTTACTTTCTTATGGCAGAACCACCAATCGTAGCAAGTGTATTCCTTCATTCTCTTAGAGGCAGCCTCTACATTATCTGCGGGAGGTATAATCACCTCATCTTTAATGAGTTCGTTATTTGGCCAATTTGCAGGCATTGCTACGCCTTCTTTGTCAGAAACTTGTAGTGCTTCAACGATTCTTAGAATTTCATCCATATTTCTACCAAGTTCCTGTGGATAGTAGAGCATCGTTCTTAAAATGCCTTTGTCATCAACTACAAATACAGCCCTAACAGTGTTTGTGCCCTTGCTTGGATGAAGCATTCCAAGTGCTTCTGCAATGGCTCCTCTATCGTCTGCAATTATTGGGAATGGGATTTGGACTTTTAGTGTGTTTTCAATCCACTCAACCCATTTAATGTGAGAGAAAACTTGGTCAATTGAAAGTCCAATAAGCTCAGTATTAAGTTTCTTAAATTGCTCATACCTCTTTGCAAATGCTACAAACTCGGTTGTGCAAACAGGGGTAAAATCAGCAGGATGGCTGAAAAGTATAAACCACTTTCCTTTGTAGTCATCTGGTAATTTCTTAACACCATGAGTTGTTTTAACAGTAAATTCTGGGAATTTCTCTCCTAATAAAGGCAATCTCTTAATTTCTTCCATCTTAACCACCTCCTAATTTATAATTTTTCTAAACTACACTTTAATTATAATAGAAAAAAATTTTTTGTCAAGAGAAAGGTTCATTAAAAATTTTTCTTAAGACTTCGATGATACGATTTTAATTTTTTTAAGGAAATTTTTTGAAAGACTTACACATATTTATTTTTTTGTTGCATTTATTTATAATCTTAAAGAGGAGATTATGGATTTGCACAAAAATATAGGGATTTTACTTATTCACGGCTTTACAGGAAATCTTAAAACTCTATCCTATCTAAAGGATCAGTTCGAAAATAATGGATTTATTATAGAAATGCCATCTCTTTCGGGACATAATTCAAATTACAGGGATCTTGAAAAAGTAAATTATGAAGATTGGTTTAATGATGTTGAAAATTCATATAGAAAGTTAAGTGAGAAAACCGATACAATATTTGCCTTTGGGCTTTCAATGGGTGGAGCACTTGCTCTTCATCTGCAAACAAAGTTTAAGGATATTAAAGGGCTTATCCTTGTAAATCATGCGCTTATCCTCAAAAAGAGTTTTAAATTGTTGCTTGTCCCAATTTTGAGGCATTTTATAAAATTTGTCTATGATCCAGGGTCTGACATCAAAGATAAATCAAAAACAGGTCTTGCGTATGATTACATTTCTTTGAATGCACTTTATGAGTTTATGAAGCTTATGGAAGTTATAAAAGAAGAACTTCCAAATGTAAGCGCACCTCTTCTTATTTTCAAATCTCTTGAAGATCATGTAATTCCATATGAAAGCGTTTTAATTACCCTTAGAAGCGTTGGCTCTGATGAAATTTTCCTTGTTCATCTTAAAAATTCATATCATGTTGCAACCGAGGATTTTGACAAGGAGATTATTTTTAATAAAAGTGTTGAATTTATAAAGACAATCTTAAGGAGGGAAAATGGAAACGAATTCTGCTGAAATAAAACCCAAGGCAAATTTCAAAAAGGTATTCCTTTTGGGGATGAGTTCATTTTCGGATCAACTCTTTTGGGGTATTTATAACACAGATATCCCAATTATTGTGCAAACAATTTACCACCTTTCTAATACCCTTACAGGTTGGGTTATGAACATTGATAACATTCTTGGTCTTGTACTTCTTCCACTTGTAGGAATGCTTTCTGATAGGACAAACACGAGAATCGGAAAAAGGATGCCCTACATTCTTGGTGGCCTTTTAGGTGGAGCTTTCTTTTTCTTTCTTATAGCACTTTTTGCACATTTTGAGTTGCCATTTATGTATGTATTTTTTGCAATATTTTTTGCCGTATCGGCTATGTCAGTCCAAAGGTCTCCGACAATTGCCCTTATGGCAGACATTACCCCAAAAGAGGATAGGGCCCCTGCAAACTCAATTATGAACTTAATGACAGGTATTGGTGGCATATTCGGAATACTTGTTGTGGGAATGATCTCATCGGTGAATAGACTTTTAGGATTTTTCGTTGCAAGTATCTTTATTGTAATTGGAGCACTTGTTGTGTTCTTTTCCGTAAATGAAAAAAGAGATGCCATATATAGAAGTGAAGGTGAAAGCGAAGAGCCTTTTAGTATATTTAAGTCATTTGGGCTTTTATTTAAAAAAGAGAATGTTTCTCTTTTGTTTCTTCTTCTTTCAGTTGCGTTTGGTTGGATTGGAGTTAATACCGTTGAAACTTTTTACACCGCTTTTATGAGTATGGAATCTGGACTTTCTCCAACTGTTGGCGAGCAGATGGCGAAACTAAATCTTTCTATCTTCTTTATTACATTTATTGCCTTTTCAATCCCTGCAGGTTTTCTTGGTAAAAAATATCGAAGAAAACTTCCTATGCTTGTTGGTCTTTTGGGACTTGTTTTTGTGTTTGGAGTTGTTGTTTTTGTTAAGAATTACTCTATTCACAAGTATCTTTTTGCACTTGGCGGTATTTTGTGGGATCTTTTCATTGTGAATGCAATTCCAACAGTTATTGATTTTGGGACACCTGAAACACAAGGCACATACACTGGTTTCTATTATCTTTTCTCTCAAACTGCAAATATCGTTGCTCCTGTTCTTGCTGGTAGTTTTGCTGATGCGTTTAAGACAAAATTTGTTATTTTCCCTATATCTGTGATTGCCTTTATTGTGGCGTTTACTTCTCTTACATTTATGAGAAGAATTCCTATTAAAGACTAAAAGGAGGTTTTTATGTTTAAAAATTTCCAGGAAATTATTGAGCATCTCAAAGGCGTTGGAAAAACTCCAATTGTTGTTGTGGGGGAAGATAGAGATGCAGTCGAAGCAGTATTCGATGCTTACAAAATTGGAATTGGTGTTGGTATTTTTATAGGAAGCAAGGAGAAGTTTGACAAGATTTTTGAGGAATTTGAAGATAAAGGATTTATAAAAGATGTTATTGATTCAAAGGATGATGAAGAAAAGTGCAAAATTGCAGTTGAAACTGTTAAAAACGAAGGCATACTTCTAAAAGGTTCAGTAAAAACTGCTACCCTTTTAAAGGCAGTTCTTAATAAAGATTGGGGGCTTAGAACTGATAGAATTATTACAAGTGTTGCAGCATTTGAATCAAATTATGAAGGAAGAGAAAAGATCATACTCTTATCAGACGGGGGAGTTTTAATTCGCCCTGACATTGATACACTTGTTAAGGAAATTGATAATGCTGTTTTTGTTGCAAATAAACTTGGAAACCCTATGCCTAAGGTTGCGCTACTTTGTGCAGTTGAAGTTGTAAATCCTGATATGCCTGAAACCTTGAATGCAGCTATGCTTAGAAAAATGTGGGAGAGAGGCCAAATAAAAGGGTGTATAGTTGATGGACCGCTTGCACTTGACAATGCACTTTCTGTTTATGCAAAAGAGAAAAAAGGTATTGTTTCAGATGTTGCAGGTGATGCAGATATTCTTATAACTCCCGATATAGTGTCAGGAAATATACTTGGAAAAGCAGTTGAGTATATTGGTGGAAAACCACTTGCAGTGACTGTTGTAGGAGCCTCAAGACCTATTATGATACCGTCGCGTGCAGATAAAGCCGAATCCAAACTCCGTTCAATTGCTTTGACAATCCTTATATCAAAATAGATAGGATTACCCGATTGTAAGAGGGCATAATATCCAATTAACTAATAGAAAAGGGTTCCACTTTATATATTAACCTAAAAAGGCTTTTATTTAGTGTTTATTGAATGAAGTTCAAGGATTTTCAAATTTAGAAGAGGATACGGTTCTTCCACTCAATGGTTTGTCATTCCAAAGCCAATTTTTTGTCATTCCAAAGCCAATTTTTTGTCATTCCAAAACCAATTTTCATTTGTCATTCCGAAGGCAATTTTCATTTGTCATTCCGAAGCCGAAGGCGAGGAATC
>PNIL01000028.1 GCA_002877955.1 Caldisericum exile
TGCTTAAAGAAGCAGGTTTTGACCATCCTCCAAGAACTTGGGATGAATTTGCAACGATGGTTAAAGCGCTTACAAAATCAGATGGTTCACAGTGGGGTGCTTCCATCGGCGGTGATGTGGATCTTTGGTATGCAATGGTGCATGAGTGGGGTGGAAGAGTCCTTACAGATGATTATAGAAATGTCCTTTTCGATAAAGATCCTAATGTTTTGAATATGGTAACCTTTATGAATGATCTTTATAAGAATGGTTACATTCACTTTACAACAGGATATAACTATCAGACAGACTTTGGAAATAAGAAGTGTGCATTTGTTATAGCTTCTACTGCATCCTATACTTATATTGACCAAGCTGTTGCAGGCAAATTCAAATGGGCACAAGCTCCAATTCCAGCAGGGCCAAAAGGGCAATATACCGTAATGTATGGAACAAATGTAGTTATTTTTGGTCAAAAGTATAGCGCTGTTGTACAGCGTGGTGCATGGGATTTTGTTAAGTGGTTTGATGCGCCGTATCAAACTGCAAGATGGTCAATCGATACAGGATATTTGCCTGTGAGGAAATCCGCGCTTGATCTTCCAGTATTTAAACAATTCTTAGCAAGTAATCCTGAAAGAAAAGCTGGTTTTGATTCACTTAACTTTGCTATTATTCAGCCACCAACAAAGGAATGGAACCAGGCTCGTTCAGATATAGGTGCAGAACTTCAAAAGATATATCTCCAAAAGATTTCACCTGCAGATGGTATTAAGGAACTTGGTGCTAAGTTAAGATCTTACATTCATTAATTGGTTAATTAATTGAGTTTAAATCCCCGAAGGTTTCCTTCGGGGATTTTTATTTAATAATTTTAAATCTAATAAACCTTAATTAATTTCTATTTGACTTTGAATCATGATTTATATATTAGTTTTAGTTCTCTTACATTTTAATTTTCGTCTAATTGTTTTTATAAAAATTCTTAATACATTGTGCTTTGTGGAGGAAACTTGCAAAATTGTAAATTTAATTTTCTTTCTTTTGTATTTTGTGCCACTCAAAGTAATTCGAATGTATAGCAACCTTTTTGAGTTTTTTGATTTTTCCATCTTTGTTTTTTATCACATCGATTAGTGATTGACACTGCTTCATTACTTAACGGTCGAAGCACTACCATTTTTTATTTGTTTCAATTCTACGTTAAATATATGTTTATCCAGAATCTTTTTAGATATGGAATAAAAAAAAGCGTGTGCACTAAGCACACGCATATGAAGTCAAATCTATTGGGAAATTTATCCTTTGATTGCTCCTCTTGAAATTCCCTCGATAAACTGTGTTTGGAAAATAAGGAATAGTATTAAAACAGGTGCAGTTGCCATTGTTGCGGCTGCTGCAAGTAATTGCCAATTTGTACTTTCAGCTCCAATGAATGAATAGAGTGCAACTTCAAGTGGCATAAAACGAGGATCTGTATTAACAATTAATGGCCACAGGAATGCATTCCAAGAACCTAAGAATACAAAAAGTGCAAATGCAAAAAGCGTTGGTCTTATTATCGGGAGGGCAATGTTAAAGTAAAATCTTCCTATGCTACATCCGTCAATTTGTGCTGCTTCCCATAGTTCATTTGGAATCTGTTTGAAAGCCTGTCTTGTTAAGAAAATGCCAAAGACACTTGCACCAAAAGGAATTATAAGTGCTTGATACGAATTAAGCCAACCAAGTCTATAAAGAGTCAAATAGTTTGGAATAAGCATTAATTCTCCAGGGATCATCATAATACCGAGGATGAGCATAAAAATCTGATTTTTGAGAGGAAATTTTAGCCTTGCAAATGCAAATCCTGCAAGCGAAGAGTTGAAAAGTGAAAGTAAAGTTGTAGAAACTGCAACAAAGATTGTGTTTAGTATATAACGTGTCCATGGCACTCCCTGAGGATTTGATTTCCACATATCTACATAATTTTTCCATTGGAAATCTGGCCAGAGTTTTGGTGGATATCTAAAAAGATTTTCAGGTTTGCTCAGAGAGGTTACGATCATCCAATAAAATGGAAATACCATTATAATTGTTACAGTTATAAGAATGAGATAAGTAAAGAAATATGATTTTTTAAGATTAATTTTCATTATTCACCCTCCGATCCCTCAGAATAGAATACTCTTCTTCCGGTTACTCTAAATTGTATAAGCGTTATAG
The DNA here is from genome assembly GCA_002877955.1 of Caldisericum exile. Classification (GTDB taxonomy): domain Bacteria; phylum Caldisericota; class Caldisericia; order Caldisericales; family Caldisericaceae; genus Caldisericum; species Caldisericum exile_A. Next base: position 2,185 of record PNIL01000028.1, read on the forward strand.
TGAATATAATTCCAAAAAGTACTACTGCAATTGCGCTTGCAAATCCTGATTTCCAATATTGGAAAGCTTCCCTATACAGCATGTATCCAATGGTTGTTGTTGAGTTATATGGACCGCCTTGTGTTAAAACAAGCACAGGCGTGAACATTCTGAATGCACCTATAAGCGAGATAATGAAGATGTAAAACGTTGTTGGGGAAAGAAGAGGCCATGTTACATGCCAGAATACTCCCCATGAATTAGCACCATCAATTTGCGCTGCTTCTTGTAGTTCTTTTGAAACTGCTGTAAGTCCTGCCATGAAGAGAATTGTAGAATATCCAAGGTCATGCCATGTAGTATAAATAACAATTGCAAAAAGGGCTGACGGGAAACCTATAAGCCAAGGAGAAGTAGGAAGATGCAGTAATTTTAAAAGTGAATTAAGTATTCCGTAATCTGGGTGAAATATCCATTCCCACACAATTGATGTTGCAACAAGTGGTGTTACATAAGCAACAAAGATTCCAAGCCTAAAGAAACTTCTGAATCTAATTGGCTTCATTAGAAGGGTTGCAAGGAATAACGATAAAGCCATTGTGATAGGGACTTGTAGTGCTACATACTCTAAAGTTACAAGAGCTGCATGCCAAAAATCTGCAGAATACGGTGGTTTAATGAGGAGATTAATGTAGTTTTGTAGTCCAATGAAAGTTTTTCCACCAATCATTGACCAATCAAACAACGAAAGATAAAATACAAAAATTGTTGGAAAAATTGCAAATACTCCTAAAATAATTAAAGCAGGTGTAATAAAACCATAACTTGTAAGATACTCAAGGATTGTTTTTCTCCTTTTAAGTCCTGCAAGCACTTGTGCTTCTTCCATATTCATACTCCTTTCTCAAACTATTTTACCATGTTTTATTTTCTAGTCAATTTATGGAATAACTGCATGAGATAAATCCCAGTTCCAAATAAGTTCAAGTTCATCAATTATGTCCTTATTGTATGTGAAAAGCGCCGTTTCTCTTTCATTGTCTAAAGATGGCTGTGTAAAGTTATTAGATCCAATGTATGCAAAGGCATCGTCTATTATGAAGGTTTTTGCGTGGATATACGGGTTTGGAAGTGCAAGGACTGAATCACCAAGTTCATTTTTAACATCTGCTGCATATGATGTAGGCATAAGAATTTTCACATCAATACCTTTTGCTTTTTGTTCTTTAAGAATTTTTATAATTGATTGATCGGAAATGCTCTGCTCCCAGATTTTAATGCTGAATTTTGCGCTTTTAAGTGCGTTCTCTATTTTTTCCCTTGAATCAATTGGACTTATTATTACATTAGGATTATCGTTTTTAAAATCTGTTCTATTCCAGTCCGCATAGAATAAATTCCTTAAGGAATTAACATCGTCTTTGTTTAATGTTGCAAGACCAAACTCTCTATTTTTTGAAAAACTTGAATAAGTGAAATTACCAGTTAATACAATTGCTTCTGTATCATCGATAACAATGTATTTTGCATGAGTCAAAAAGAATTTAGGATTTGCCCATCTTGCCTCAATTCCGTACTTCTTTAGCATATCTCTTATATCGAAGTTTTGGGTTTCTGATTGATATGGTGCTTCCTCAAGTATTACTTTTACTTCAACTCCTTGTTTTGCCAGGTTTATTATAGTAGGGATAAAATCAAAATCTGTAAAGCCGTAAATGTTTATGAGAAGTTCATTTTTTGCTTTCATAAGTTCATTTAAAATTGATTGTTTTCCTCCAAATGTTTCTGAAATGAGGATTTCGCTTGTGCTTTCTGATTGGGCAGTCTTGAAATTCCCAAGAAATATGACAGACAAAATTATGAAGGCAATGATTAAAAGTTTTAATTTTTTCATTTTAGCCTCCTAAGGTTATGCGAATTTGCCTTGTTTCATTATTCCATTCTACTTTTGCACCAAAAGTCTCTGAAATGAATCTTATTGGCACAAACGTTCTTCCGTTTGTAATCTCTGGGACAACTTTAAGGTTATCTTTATCTATTAAGGTTTGTTTTCCATTTATAATTGCATATGGACTTCCAATTTTAAGTATTATTGTTTTGTCTAGAAGCTTTATAGTAACTTCTCTTGTTGCATTATTCCAATCAACTTTTGCACCGAATGCCTCTGATATAAACCTAATTGGAACAAGGGTTCTTCCGTTTTTAATATAAGGTGCTGCATCGATTAAACTCTTTTCCCCATTTATTACTATTTCGTTTTTTCCTACAGTCAGAATGATTTCAATAGGTTTTGCTTCGAAGGAATATCTAAATAAACCACCAGATGATGTCAAAACAAAGATACTTCCGTTTTTTCCATAATAAAAGTCAGGAGATAAGAACACATTAATAACGTATCTATTGGTAAGAGTTGAACCTATATTTTCATAGCTTAAACCCTTGTTTTTTGTTATATAAATATTCCCATATGTTGTCCCTGATGATCCCCATGCTCCTACAATCATAAAACCATCGTTTGAATAATTTGGAGATATCTGAACACCATCTGCCCAAGTTGATCCTAAATCATAAATTTGATTAAAAGTGTTTCCTCGATCATAGGAGATATATTCTCCTCCTGCTGTACCTACAAGAACAAGTCCGTCTGTTGTAAATGTGTTAGAAATATCAAATCCTGTAATACTCATTCCCCAGAATTTGTTGTTGGCAATTTCTTTAAATGTTTTGCCTGAATCTTCAGATCTATAAAGATTCCCACCATTCGTTGCAACAAATAAATAATTTCCTGCACCTTTTACAAAATTTATATTAACATCATATGGATAAAGGTCCTTGACTTTTTGTAAGTTCAAAAGATTAAGATCCGATTTATATAAACCGTCATCTTCAGTACCTATGAATAACGTATTATTGTATTCATAAATAACTGAAACGGAATGATTTTTTAATACATCAAGTTGCTTAAAAGTTTTTCCAGAATCAGTGGAAGCAAATATTCCTTCACCAAGTGTGCCAACAAGAATTGTCCCATTAGAGATTTCTTTTACTTCCAGTATCTCATGCGTATCGAGATTGCCAATGTTTTCAAAAGATTTTCCGCCGTCTTTTGAAATGTAAAGTCCATTATTTGCAGTTCCAAGATATACAGTCTTATTTGATGAGTAATTTGGTGAAAAACTCAGCGTGGTTGTATTTAAATTTGTTATTCCAGTGTTTGAAAGAGAAAATGTTTTATTTGCCTTGTTAAACTTTATAATGCCGTATTCATAGGATCCAATAAAAAGTCCATCAGGGCTTATATCAAGTGAAATGTTCGTTGAAGGAAATGGAATATCATAAGTTGTATAATTCCCGTTAACTTTAACAAATAATTTCTTAGTTCTTGACAATGCGTAAAGATTATTCAAATCGTCTATTTTTACCCCTATAATCTTATATCCGTTAAGTTCTTGATTAAAAGTTTTTAAATCACTTGAAAGAAATATCCCATTTCCGAGAGTTGAAAATGCATATGCGTTGTCTCTTATCGAAATTGACGTAATTGGTGCATTGGTGCTGTAGATTAAATTTGTTCCTGATGAATCTATCTTGTAAAATTTTCCAATCTCTGTTCCAACGTAGTAATTGTTGTTATAAGAGGCGATTGCAGTGACATATTCTGAAACGAATTTTGATATTGTTCTCCAAGAAGTTCCATCATTTACCATAATCAAGTTTGTGTTTAGAACCTTACCATCCTGTCGTTTTTCAAAGCTTATTCCAACTGCCATAAGATTGTTTGTTATTGGATCGTTTGTTATTTGGGTTACATAAGTTGCGCTGATTCCCATTTGATATGGCTTAAATGATTTTCCAAAATCGTTTGTCTTATAGACACCGTTCTTTGTTGCTATATAAACGGTGCTATCCTTTGCGAAATCTTTTGAGAGTGTGAAGTCAGTTATACCTTCGAAAGTTAAGTTGTATCCAACAGAGAGAACGATTGAGTTAAAAGTTTTGCCGCCATCTTTTGAGATATAAAATCCTTCAGGTCCTCCAGCAAAGACTGTTGAGTCGCTTGAGTAGTTTGGAGAAATAAGAACTTTATCAATTTCACCTCCATAGAGACCAATAGGCTTTTCAAAGTTAGGCTGAGCTGCCTTTAGGTTAGTAAGAGGTAACATTACAACAAAAATAAAAACCGTTAAAATGAAAATTATTTTTTTCATCCTACCTCCTTAACTTTTGTTTTGGGTATATATTTTACGACGAAATTAATTAAAAAAGAAATTATTGTTGATTTAGAATTGATTTAATTTTTGCAAGGATTATATCCATTGCAATTTCGTTTTTACCGCCACGAGGAATGATTATGTCTGCGAATTGTTTTGTTGGTTCAACAAATTGAATATGCATTGGTCTTACTGTTTCAAGGTATTGCTTAATCACTGATTCTAATGTTCTCCCCCTTTCAAGGACATCTCTTTCTATTCTTCTTATTATTCTTACATCAGCATCTGTGTCAACAAAGATCTTTATTGAAAAGAAGTCTCTAATATCGTCGTAATAAAAAAGGAGAATTCCTTCAACAATAATGATTGGCTTTGGATATACTTCTTCAAATTCACCTGTTCTTGCATATTTTTCAAAAGAATAAATAGGCACTTTAATCGGGATACCGTGTTTTAGGTCTTCGAGATGTTTCTTTAAAAGTTCAATATCAAATATGGATGGATGGTCATAATTTAACTTTTCTCTTTCCTCTATTGTAAGTTCAGGAAAATCCTTGTAGTAGGAGTCCATAGAAATAATCGAAGTTTTATCCTTACCCAAAGATTTTTGGATTATCTTTGCAACTGTTGTTTTGCCTGAGCCTGTACCACCCGCAATGCCAATGAATGTTGGTTTCATTATGCTTTTTGAACAACAAGTTTTGTTACAGCCTTTAAAGTCTCAATTACATTTATACCTTCTTGGGCAATTGCTTCAAAGTATTGGTATTTATTATCCTTATTTAAATCCTGTTGTAATTCTTCGATAGATAGTATATTTGGTAGATCTCTTTTGTTATATTGAAGTATTATTGGCATTGTCTCAACGTTTTCTCCAAATTCAATTAGGTTTTCAATCATATCTTGAAAACTATCTATATTTTCTTGCTTCTTTTCAATTTGTGAGTCGGCAACAAAAACAATGCCATCAGTAGCCCTTAATACTGATTTTCTTGTTAATTTGTAGATGTATTGGCCTGGGACGGTATAAAGGCTAAGTCTAATCGTAAAACCTTTAATGCTTCCCAACTCAAGGGGCAGGAAATCGAAGAAAAGCGTTCTTTCCGTTTCGGTTGCAATACTTGTAAAGTCACCTTTAACCTTTTCTGGAATTGTTGTATAAATGTACCTTAGGTTAGTTGTCTTTCCGCTCATTGCAGGACCATAATATACTATCTTAAAAGAGATTTCTCTCTTTGCAAAGTTAATTGTACTCATCTTTTCTCCTTAGAATAGATCTTCAATGTCCTTTTCTACATCCTCATTTATGACTTTTTGAGTTTGACTCTCTGCTCTCTTTTCTGCTTGTTCAATTATTGGCTTTATTTCTGTTCCAGTTTTCTTTGCCCAGAATCTAATTGCACCTATTGGCAGTTTGTTATCAAAGATCATTGCAAGGAGTGCATTTTGGGTTATTAGAGAAATGTGAATGTTTGTCTCTTGTCCCTGATGGAAAGTTATTGTAAATTCCTTTTCTCCCAAGAGTCTTGCAAGTTCGTTTGTTGCTGAAAATACTCCTGCTGCAAGTGCTGATATGTTTTGTGCAACATCAGAAGTGATATCTCCGCTTTTTGCAAGGAGTTCCCCGCTTTTGTTAAGGAGCACAATATCTCTTGCTTCTGATTCAGCAAGAAACTCACCAAAAAGTTCCTCTATTTTTTTAAGTTCCTCTTCATTTAAAACAATTTGGACTTTTGAAAGTCTTCCTTCCATTTTATCCTCCCAAAATAACGATTTCTTTCTTTAATAATCCTTTTAATACTTCTAAAAACTTCAAATAACTCATGGACATCTCTTCCATTATAGTAGAAATTGGCGTACCATCCAATATATATTTGAGTAATTTTATTTCATCTTTTGAAAGTTCAATACCGTTTGTGTCATTTTTTGTATTGGGAAGCATCTTTGTTTTTTTTGTTATCTTTTTTAAAATATCAATGTTTTCTTCTCTAAGGTTTATACCAGTTGCAATGATATCGAATAAATCCTTTTTAATTGTCCTCGGTGGTAATACAATATTTGTGATAAATGAAAATGTTCCATTAATTTCAAGGAAAACATCAAGAATGGCTTCTTCTCCAATAGAAAATGGACCATTTGCATGAACTATTTCTCCATTAGAAAAATAGATACCATACATTCCCATAACGCCGTCCACTTCAAGTTTTCCCGATTTTTTGCTTGTTGAGATACTTTGAATCACTTCCTCCAATTTAAAATCACTTAAATTTCCCTGTAAAGCCATCTCCTTTTCTCCTTTACATATAATATGAAAATTTCTTAAAAATGCAAATCAAGATATAATTAAAAGTAAAAAAATTTTAAGGAGGCAAAAGTGGAGCTTAAGTATTCTACAAAAAACGCGTGGGAAATACTTAATCATGATGAAGTAATTAGTTTTTCAGAGTCTTACAAAGATTTTATAAGTACTGCAAAAACAGAAAGAGAAGCGGTGAAGTATTTGAAAAATGTTGCTGAAAAGAAAGGATTTACGGATCTTTTTCAAGGTGACGCACACTCAGGAAAGTACTATGCAATAAACGACAATAAAAACATACTTCTTTTAAAAGACGGTGAAATTTCCGCTGAGTTTGGTTTGAATTTTGTTTTTGCTCATATTGATTCACCAAGAATTGATATAAAACAAAATCCACTTTACGAAGGTGCTGATGTTGTAATGTTTAAAACCCATTATTACGGTGGTATTAAAAAATACCAATGGGTTACAATCCCGCTTGCTCTTCATGGTGTAATTATTCTAAGAGATGGTACAAAATTAGAGGTTAATATTGGAGAAGATGAAACTGATCCAGTCTTTGTGATTTCAGATTTGCTTCCTCATCTTGCAAGAAAACAGATGGAACAAAATGCAAGAGAGGTTATACAAGGTGAGGCGCTCGATCCAATTGTTGGAAGTATACCTGATAAAGAATCTGACAAAGAAAAATTCAAGACTGCAATACTTAAACTTTTGCACGAGAAATACGGTATAGTTGAAGAAGATTTCATAAGTTCCGAATTAACACTTGTACCCGGAGGTAAGGCACGTGATGTAGGTTTTGATAGAGGCGCAATTGCATCTTATGGCCATGACGATAGAATTTGCGGTTTTACCAGTGCGGTAGCGTTATTTGATGTAGAAAAGCCTAAAAGGACAATTGGTGTGATGCTTTTTGATAAAGAAGAAATTGGAAGTGACGGTATTACTGGTGCTCAATCAGATTTTCTTGACTATGCAATCGAAAAGTATCTTTCTTTAAAAGGAATAAAGAATGTTTCGGTTAGAGAGGTTTTGCATAAATCATATGGGCTATCTGCTGATGTAAACGCAGCAGTTGATCCTCTTTATAGAGATGTCTTTGATGAACAAAATTCTCCGATATTTGGACATGGAGTTGTTGTTACCAAGTTTACAGGCTCTGGTGGAAAATATTCTGCATCCGATGCCTCTGCTGAACTAGTATTTAAGGTAAGGAAATTATTTAACGAAAATGGCATACCTTGGCAAATTGGTGAACTTGGAAAGGTTGATATTGGCGGTGGGGGAACTGTTGCAAAATTCATGGCAAATAGGGGTATTCAGGTACTTGATGTAGGACCAGCTCTTCTTTCAATGCATGCACCATTTGAAATTGCCTCCAAAGTGGATTTGTATTCATCTTATCTTGGATATAAAGCGTTCTTAGAGAAATTCGAATAGTAGTTTGAATAGGATTTGAATTTTAAGAGGGGCTTAAAGCCTCTCTTGTTTTTATAGTCCTCTCTTTTTCTTTAGTTCAAGAAGACTTTCAAATTTATCATGAGGAAGTGGTTTTGCTCCACCAAGAAGACTTGCAACAGTTAACATCTTGCAAACATTTTCAAGTTCTTCCATTCTTCTAAAGGCTTTTTCCAGAGTATCTCCAACAGTAAGTGCACCATGATTTGCAAGAAGGAGAGCGTTATGGTCTATTATTGCCTTGCCTATGTTTTCTGCAAGTTCTTTTGAAGAGGTTATTTCATAAGGAATTACAGGGACTTCTCCTAAAATAAGGGCAGACTCTTCATGAACATTGTTTGGTATCCCTTGATGTGCAATTGCAAAGCCTGTTCCAAAAGGGGGATGTGCATGTATTATTGCATTTACATCAGGACGAACTTTGTAAATTTTGATGTGAAAGAGAGTTTCTGACGAAGGCTTTCCTTCTCCTTCAATTACATTTCCACTAAAATCAATTACAAGAATATCTGAGAAGTTCAGTTCGTCTTTAGGTACACCTGATGGTGTTATGTAGATAAATTCTTCATCTCTAACTGAAAAGTTTCCCCCGTAACTTCCATTAAGATCATGCTCGTAAAGTCTTCTTCCAATTGCTGCTATTTCCTCTTTTATTTGTCTTTTCATTACGATCCACCTTTCTACAATATTGCATTACTTGCTTATCTATTATATCAAAATACGAATTTTGTGTAAAATAAAGGGTTAGGAGGTAAAAATGGTTATAACAGTGGATATTGGAAACACAAACATCGTGTTTGGTTTCTTTGAGCAGGGAATGCTTTTAAGTACATTAAGAATTGTAACCGATAGTGGAAGAACATCCGATGAGTACAGATTATTAATATCTCAGTTTATGCGTGAGGAGAAATTAAATTCGAAAGTTGAGGATTTTGTTGTATCCTCGGTTGTTCCTTCCCTTACTCCAGTTTTTAGAGCAGTTGCTCGAAAAATAGCAGGAAAAGAAGCAATTCTTATTAACTCAGATTTATCAATCGGAATAAAGTTTGATGTAGATGAGCCACGTTTTGTTGGAGCCGATAGGATTTGTGATATTTTTGAAGCCCATAAATTGTTTCCAAATGAAAATGCTGTTACAGTTGATTTTGGAACTGCAACAACATTCTCAGTAATTACAAAGGATAGTAGATTTATCGGAGGTCCAATAACGATTGGCGTTCTTCCTGCTTCAACAGAACTATTTAGGAAAACAGCACAACTTCCAAGGATTGAACTTGTAAAACCGAAAAGTGCGATAGGAAGAAATACTGTTGAAGAAATGCAATCTGGTGTTATAAACGGATTTGGAGGTTTAGTAGATAGACTTATCGAACTTATTGAAGATGAATTAGGTGAAAAAGTTAGAGTTATTGGGACTGGTGGTATCTCCCATATTATGGAAGGGGTATCAAGAAGAATTGAGATTTTTGATAAATTACTCACAGTAAAAGGAATGTACAGTATCTATGAATACGTTAATGGGAAGTAAGAGTTCAGATAAACTTAATATTGATATTCCCATTTTTCTTGCTCCTCTTGCGGGGTATACCGATTCACCTTTTAGACGGCTCGTAAGATACTTTGGTGCAGGAATAGTTTTTACGGAGATGGTTTCTATAATGGGTATAAGATTCAAGGACAAGAATACGCTGAGACTTCTTCAATTTTACCCTGAAGAGCGTCCTATTTTTGTGCAGCTTTTTGGTTTTGATTCTGAGGCGTTTTCTTATGCTGCAAAATTTGTAGAAAGCCTTGGGTTTGACGGCATTGACATTAATGCAGGTTGCCCTGTGCCCAAAATTGTTAAAGATGGTTCAGGATCGGCTCTCTTAAAGGATCTTACAAAACTTTCAAGAATTATCCGTGCAGTTAAAAATTCTACGCATTTGCCTGTTTCCCTTAAGGTGAGAAAAGGATTTTTTAAAGGTGAGAATGTACTTTCTCATGTATTGAAAATAGCAGAAGATGAGGGTATTTCTTTCTTAACGATTCATTCAATTACAGTAGAGGAGGGTTTTAAAAGAGAAGACGAAGATTGGGATGCAATTTCTGAAATCGTTTCTAAGGCGAAGATTCCAATTGTTGCAAATGGAGGAATAGAAAATGAAGAAGATGTCGAATCGCTTTTTAAGAAGACTAAAGCTCCATATGTAATGGTTGGCAGAGCTTCGCTTGGACGCCCGTGGTTTCTGAAGTCTTCCTATGCATTTTTGAAGGAAAATAAAAAAATTGATTTTTCAAATAAAGAGAAAATAGATATAATAGTAAGACATATAGAAAGTGAAGTAGAATTTCTTGGTGAAGAAAGAGGAATAGTTGAGATGAGGAAGCACTTGATAAAGTATGCAAAAGGATTAAAGAAAGCAGCAGAATTTAGAAGATATGTGAATAATTTGAAAACAAAGGAAGAAGCAATAGCCCTTGTCAGGGCTTTTTTTGATGAAATGGAGGTTTAAAATGGAAGAATCAGTTGAAGGGAAGATCCAGATTTCTCGTAAGGGTTATGAGGAACTCAAAAAAGAATTAGAAGAAAGGAAAACTGTTATTCGTCAGGAGATTTCTGAAAGGATTAAACAAGCGATAACTTTTGGAGACCTTTCTGAAAATTCAGAGTATGATGCCGCAAAGCAGGAGCAGGCATACAATGAAAGTAGAATTGCAGAATTGGAGGCAATCCTCTCAAAGGCAGAGATAATTGATGAAGACTCTGTTGATACCGATAAAGTGAATATTGGTTGTAAGGTGGAATTAAAAAATCTTGAAACTGGAAAAATTGTAAGTTATTATATTGTAGGCCCTGCTGAGTCAGATCCAGATACAGGAAAAATTTCTTCAACTTCTCCTGTGGGGCGTGGCCTTATTGGACACAAAGTAAATGAAATAGTTGAAATTCAAGTACCTAAAGGTGTAGTTAGATACAAGATTTTAAAGATAGTAAAAGGTGATTAGTATGGAACTTCCTAATCTAAATGAAGTCGAAAGGAAGAGAGCTGAATTAGTGCAAATTTTGAAGGCATCAGGCGTTGATCCATATGGGCGAAGGTTTATAACGCCTTTTTACAATAAATATCTCAAAGAACACTTTGAAGAACTTTTAGATAAAACAGTTGAAGCCCGTGGCAGAATTATGGCTATAAGAGGTCACGGAAAGGCAAGTTTTGCTGTTTTAAGAGATTTTTCGGGAGATATCCAACTTTACTTTAGGTTTGACAATCTTGGAGAAGATAAGTATAACTTTTTCAAAAAGGCAATAGACATAGGTGACTTTATTGGAGTTAAAGGAAAACTTTTCAAAACTCATACAGGCGAGATCACGATTGAGGTAACAGATTTCGAACTTCTTACAAAGGCTATTAAAGTCCTTCCCGAAAAGTATCACGGTCTTAAAGATACCGAACTTAGGTACAGAAGGCGATATCTCGATTTAATTGCAAATCGAGAAGTACTGGAAACATTTGTTAAAAGAAGTAAAATTATACAAAAAATAAGGGAAATCTTTGACAGAGAGGGTTTTATTGAGGTTGAAACACCAATGTTGCAACCAATTGCAGGGGGTGCCTCAGCAAGACCTTTTAAGACATATTATAATGCGCTTGATCAGGAAATGTATTTAAGGATTGCACCTGAACTTTATCTGAAGCGCCTAATTGTTGGCGGCTTTGAAAAAGTTTACGAAATAAACAGAAACTTTAGAAACGAGGGAATTTCCACTAAGCACAATCCTGAATTTACTATGCTTGAAGCATATTGGGCATATGCAGATTATATGGATGTTATGAACTTTGTTGAAAACCTTCTTTATGAAATTACAGTATCTGTGAATGGGACACCAAAAGTTACATTTTTAGGGCATGAAATTGATTTTACTCCTCCTTTTAGAAGAATAAAATTTAATGATGCCTTAAGTGAGTTTGCGGGAGTGACTCTTGAAGAGTTAAGAGACTTAAGCCGTGCAAAAGAGATTTTGAATAGACTTAACATAAAAATGGATAAACCACTTACGGTTGGAAACCTTATAAATGAAGTTTTTGATAAAAAAGTTGAAGAGCATCTTATACAACCAACCTTTGTGTATGAATTCCCTATTGAAATTTCTCCTCTTGCAAAGAGAACTCCATATGATCCTCATATGGTTGACAGATTTGAACTTTTCATAGGTGGGCTTGAACTTGCAAATGCTTTCTCCGAATTAAATGACCCACAAGACCAATATGAAAGGTTCTATGAACAAATGGAAGCAAAGAAAAAGGGTGATGTTGAAGCGCAAGATTTAGATATGGACTATATCGAGGCTATGGAATATGGTTTGCCACCAACAGGTGGTCTTGGCATAGGAATTGATAGACTTGTCATGATTTTAACGGGTAAAGATTCAATAAGAGAGGTAATTTTATTCCCCCAGCTCAAGAAAAAAGAGGTTAATGAAAAAGAAGAAGAGTAGTGGTTATGTTTGTTCTGTGTGCGGATATAAATCTCCTGTAAAGTTAGGAAAATGTCCGCAATGTGGAAGTTGGAACTCTTTTGTAGAAGTAGAAGAATCTGAAACAGAAGCAATTAGTATAGTAACGCTTGAAAGCAAGAATGATAAAAAATTTGAGCGTATAAAGACAGGTATTAATGAATTTGATAGGGTCCTTGGTGGTGGTATTGTCAAGGGCTCTATAATTTTAATTGGAGGCGAACCAGGGATAGGTAAATCTACCCTTATCCTTGAAGTCCTTGATAGAGTTGCAAGATACGGAAATGTCCTTTATGTATCAGGCGAAGAATCACAAGAACAGATAATGATGCGTGCAGAGAGATTAAACATTCACAACAAGAATATAGAACTTCTCACTGAACAGGATATAGATATCATAAAGGAAACAACTTTATCAAGGAAACCGCTATTACTTGTTGTTGATTCTATCCAGACGGTTTTTTCAAAAGATGTGGAAGGTGCACAGGGAAATATAAATCAAGTTAAGGAATGTACTCGTATACTTATTGAGATTGCAAAAAGGCATGGAATTTCTGTTATACTTATTGGTCATGTAACAAAAGAAGGGACAATAGCAGGACCAAAAACTATAGAACACATGGTTGATGGAGTTTTTTATATCGATGGAACCAGAAATGACGTTCTGAGACTTTTTAGGGGTGTTAAAAACCGTTTTGGAACAACAAATGAAGTTGGATTTTTTGAAATGGGGGAGGAAGGACTTAAAGAGGTTCAAAATCCGTCGCTTGAATTTCTTTCAGGGGGAGTTCTAAAAGAAGGATCCGTTATTACTTCAGCATTGGAGGGAAGTCTTCCAATATTCTTTGAGGTTCAATCTCTTGTTACACCTACCATCTTCCCGATTCCAAGGCGAGTTGCAAGTGGAATTGACTATAATAGGCTTTTGCTTTTGATTGCAATTATTGAAAAGAGATTAAGGTTAAAACTGGGCGGTTTTGATATTTACGTAAATGTCGTTGGCGGATTTAAGCCTGATGATAGGACTAACGATCTTGCTTTTGCTCTTTCAATTGTCTCATCATATCATGAGAAACCTTTGATGTCAAAGCCAGTAGTTTTAGGAGAACTGGGACTTTCAGGAGAGGTTCGCCCTACTGTTGGTATTGAAAGAATGGTAAAGCAGGGAAAAAGTCTTGGTTTTGAGAATTTTGTCATTCCTAAGTTTTTTGAAGGCAAACTAAAAGTTAACGATGTGAATTTATTTTTTGTTTCAACGCTTGAGGAAGCAAAGGAGATAGTTTTTTAATGGATGTATCGGTTGTTATTGTTGCTGCCGGTAAGTCAACTCGTGCAAATGGAATCGATAAAAATTTTGTAAAAATCGACCGGAAATTTATCGTAGAGTTTTCTATAGATGTTTTTTCAAAAATTGATTTTGTTAAAGAGATAATTCTTGTTCTCAATGATGATAACTTTGAAAAAGGAAAACATCTTTTAGATAGATATAAAAACCTTGTAATTATAAAAGGTGGAGATATTCGTGCTCTTTCTGTAAAGAATGGGGTTGAAGTTGCAAAAAGCAGCAAAGTGCTTGTGCATGATGGTGCAAGACCTTTCATAAACAAAGAACTAATTATTAGAATCATAGAAAATCTTGAATATTTTAAATGTGTCATTCCTGTAATTCCTGTAAGACAAACGATCAAAGAAGTTGAAAACGGTTTTGTAAAGAAAACGTTTGATAGGACAAAACTCTTTGAAGTTCAAACACCAGAAGGTTTTGATAGATTGACTTTGCTTCAGTTATACAATAGTTTTATATTGGATGAATCAATATTTGATGAATCTATCCTTTTTGAAAAGGCAAACATTCCAGTTAAAGTAGTTTCTGGATTGTATGAAAATTTTAAAATTACAACACCTCTTGATATATTTTTAGCAGAAATGATCGTGCGAACATGGAAATAAGAATAGGTATTGGTTATGATTCACATAGGTTTATTGTGGAAAGACCCTTTTATCTTGGGGGGGTTCAAATTCCATATGAGAGTGGTTTACTTGGGCACTCTGATGGCGATGCTTTAATACATGCAATTATTGATGCAATACTTGGTGCATTGAATTGGGGCGATATCGGTAAGTGGTTTCCTGATAACGATCCTGAGTTAAAAGATATAAGAAGCACAATGCTTTTATCTAAAGTAAAAGATAAACTCATTCAAGAACATATAAGGATTGTAAACATTGATTCAGTTGTAATTCTTGAAGAACCAAAAATCGCTCCTTTTGTAGATTCAATGCGTGAAACAATCTCTCAAATTCTGTGTATTGAAAAAGAGCGAGTTAGCATTAAAGGAAAGACAAACGAGGGCATGGGTTTTGTTGGCCGCAAGGAAGGTGTGCAAGTATTTGCGGTTGTCATTTTGGAAATTCCATAGGTTTCACTAAAATTAATTAGATAAAAAGGAGGTTAAACATGAAAAACAAAGTTGATATAGTAAGGAATATTTATCTTTTTGGTGTTAGTATCATTGGTATCATTTTTCTAATTATAGGTATTTTAAGGATAGTTGATGCGTTAAGTTTCATCTATTTTTCTTCAGAAGGCATAAAAACCGAACATTTATACTATTACCAAAACCTTTATCAAGGAATTGTAATGGCTCTTTTAGGGCTTCTTATTTTTATATTCCACTGGTATTTTATTGTTAAAGAAAAAAGACTCGGCAAAATGAGAAATATAGAGTATGAATCCTCTATGAATTTTTTTGAAGCAATTTTCTTTTATTTACTTAGTTTCATAGGAATTATCATTTTTATTTCATCATCAATGGGTTTGGTGAGTGGTTTATATAATATAAAATATCCTCCCCCGGTTTTTGATAATAACGGTAAAATAATTCAGGAGACTCCTCCTTATGTCACAACTGATATGGGTAAAGTGATAAAAAGTGGCATTTCAATGTTAATAGGGTTAGTGACTTTTCTTATAGGATTCTTGAAAACGCAAATATCTATGAAAAAGGTGGATTCCCAAGAAATTAATACTTGAAAAGTAATAATTTCGTGGTATAATTTATAAGTAGGAGGTCGAAAATGAGTGTTAGAAAAATTAAGGAAAATGTTTATGCAGTTGGAGTAAACCACTGGGATAGAAAATTATTTGATGAGATTATTCCTCTTCCCAACGGAACAAGCTATAATGCATATCTTATTATTGGATCAGAGCACACCGCTCTCATTGATACAGTTGATCCGGTCTTAAAAGATGCACTTATTGAAAATTTAAAAGAGTTTAAAGATTTAAAGATTGATTATATTATTTCTCAACATGCAGAGCAGGATCATTCTGGCAGTATTCCTGAGGTCCTTAAATTATATCCTGAAGCTAAAGTTGTTACGAATGAAAAATGTAAGGAGCTTTTAATCGATCACCTTGGGATTCCCGAAGAAAAATTTATTGTGGTAAAAGATTACGATAAGCTCTCTTTGGGTGATAAAACTCTTACTTTTATTTTTACTCCATGGGTTCATTGGCCTGAAACAATGAGTACTTATCTTCACGAAGATAAAATACTTTTTACATGCGATTTCTTTGGCTCTCACTATGCAACTTCGGAATTGTATGCAAAGAATAGTGAAATTGTTCTTGAAGGTGCAAAGAGATATTATGCGGAGATAATGATGCCCTTTAGGAACTTTATAAAGAGTAATATAAATAAAATAGAAAAATTTGACTTTGAAATTATTGCACCAAGTCACGGTCCAATGTGGAATGACCCTAAGTTCATAATAGATGCATATCTTGACTGGGTTTCTCCTGAAGTAAAAAATGAAGTTGTAATCCTCTATACCTCCATGCACGGAAGCACTAAGATAATTGTAGATGAACTCTATAACAAATTAGTTGAAAAAGGAGTTAGGGTTTTGCCTTTTAATCTTGTCTCTTCAGATCTTGGTGAGATTGCAATTTCGCTTGTTGACGCTGCAACAGTAGTTTTCGCTTTTCCGACAGTTTTAACAGGCCCACATCCCTTGGGTGCAAGTATTATATATTTTGTTAATGCAATTAAGCCCAAGACAAAATTTGTTTCTATTATTACATCCTATGGTTGGGGTGGAATGGCTATTAAATGGGCGAAAGAACACATTGGAAATTTAAAAGTCGATCTGCTTTATGAACTTGAAGTTAAAGGTCTTCCAAAAGAAAAAGATATTGAAAAATTGAACGAACTTGTAATGCGTATTGTTGAGGCACATAAATCTATTGGAATATTATAAAAATTGTGTTATAATTTAGTAGTTTTCAATAATTCTAAATAAGGAGGTAGGCTATGGCACTAAGGGATTTAATTCAAGCAGCAGATTTTACAAAAGAAAAGCACACACCAGTAATTGAAGTGCTTGAGAAGGGTGAGAAGACAAAAATTAGAGTTTCTGTAGGCAAGGAGATTCCACATCCCAATACTACTGAGCACCACATTGCATGGATTGAGGTTTATTTTAAACCAGACGATGGAAAATTCCCGTATCTTTTGGGAAGGTTTTCTTTTGAAACTCATGGTGCATCAACAAATGGTCCAAATACATCACAAGTCTTTACAGAACCAGATGTTACATTTGTTGCAAAGATTGGAACTTCAGGAGAACTTTTTGCGCTTTCCTATTGTAATATTCATGGACTCTGGGAAAGTGAAGTCGTAAAAATCTGAAAGGAGTTTTAAATGACACAGAAATTTGAAATTTATAAGTGCGAAATTTGTGGAAATATTGTAGAAGTTGTGCACGAAGGAAAAGGTGTTCTTGTTTGCTGTGGGCAGCCAATGGTGCTTATCGGAGAAAAAGTGAGTGAATCTGAAACAGGACAAGAGAAACATATTCCAGTCGTTGAGAAGTTGGAACATGGTACGCTTATTAAAGTTGGATCAGTCCCACATCCTATGGAACAAGATCACTATATTGAGTGGATTGAGGCATTTAATAAAGATGGAAAAGTTGTAAAGATTATGCTAAAACCAGGCGACAAACCTGAAGCTCATATTGGTTGGTTAGCTGACGATCTTATGGAGGTTAGGGCATATTGTAACAAGCACGGTCTTTGGGCGAAGAAATTTTAAGGAGGCTATATTATGATTAATTCAAGACTTCAAGACGCAATAAACGAACAAATAAATAGAGAGTTTTTCTCTGCTTATCTATACTTATCAATGGGACAGTACTTTGAGAGCAAATTCTTGAGAGGTATTGCTCATTGGTTTTATGTCCAGTATAAAGAAGAGCTAAAGCATGCGGAGAAGTTTATCAGTTTCTTAAATGAGAAAGGCGGAAGGGTAATTCTAAAAGAGATACCTGCGCCGAAGATTGAGTGGAATGGTGCGCTTGATGTGTTTAACGAAGCATACAACCATGAGAAATTTATTACCTCTTCAATTGAAAACATAATGAAGATTGCAGTTGAAGAAAATGACTTTTCAACACAAAATCTTCTTAATTGGTTTTTGGATGAACAAGTTGAAGAGGAGGCTCAAACTCTTGAAATTGTAAAGAAATTAGAGCTTGTTGGAGAACACGGACAGGCACTTTATATGCTTGATAGGGAACTTGCCCAAAGAGAGGGTTAAATTAGTTAAATTTTACCTTATGCCCCCTATGTAGTAGGGGGCATTTTAATTTGTGCTAAAATAAGGAAGAGGTGGATATATGGAGATAATTAACTTGCGTACTTCAAAAAGAGAAGAGATGTTAGAAATAACCGATCGAGTTCAAGAGATTGTAAAAAATTCAAAAGTTAAAAGCGGTTTATGTGTTGTTTATATTCCCCATACAACGGCTTCAATTACAATTAACGAAAATGCAGATCCAAGTGTTAAGAAAGACATTATAAATTACCTATCTAAACTTATTCCTGAAGGTGCCAATTATTCGCATCTTGAAGGAAATGCAGATGCGCATATAAAGGCGTCTATTATGGGTCAATCACGAACTATCATAGTTGAAAATGGAAGGCTTATTTTAGGAACTTGGCAAGGTATCTTTTTTGTTGAATTTGATGGCCCAAGGACAAGGGAAGTATTTGTTGAAATTATCCCTAAGATTCCTCAAGATGTTTGAGCAGTTTAAGCATTACCTCAACTGACGCATTGAAGAGTTTTTCTCCTAATTCATAAGAGCCTTCCTGGCTATCATTAATAATTCCTGTTTCAGTTATATATTTCCTTGCTAAATCGTTGGTTACATAGTACCTCGGAATTTCTCTTTTTTCCTCTGTTAAAAATTCAGTTTTTACAAGAGACTTGTCAATATACATAATCATAGAGACTTCTCCTCTTCCTGCATGCCCTGAATTGTCATATAACTCTTTTAAATCTTCCAAAAGCCACCATGATGCAACCAAAAATTTTGAGTTTGTAAGAGTATTTGCAAGTTCATCAAAAGAACACCTCAAAGGTGCAATGTTTCCTCCGTGACCATTTACAAAGAAGAAATTTCTAAAGCCATGTTTATGAAGTGATGTTGTATAATCTTTAAGGTAATTTACAAGAGTTGATGTAAGGAAGAGATACCCTAAAATGGGTAAGGAGAAGATAAAGGTATTA
>PNIL01000024.1 GCA_002877955.1 Caldisericum exile
TGTATTTTTGGGGAAAGTATTGAGGCGGTTTGTTGCCCCCTCAAAATATGGAGATTTCTCAATAGTTAACAATAAGCGAGGTTTGAGAAAAACAAGGAGAAAGATAGCAAAAATAACAATGAATAGATTTAATCAAAATTTTATAAATTACTCAAACGAAGATACTTGATTTTTGTGTGAATTTTTGTAAAATCGCATCGTAAAAATGAAAGTTGGTATAACCTTTAACTTAAGAAAAACTTTTTCTGAAAGGGATTCTGTCTTCGATAGCCCCAAAACAATTGAGGATGTAAAATTAGCACTAACATCATTAGGACACAGGGTAAAACTCTACGAAGCAGATTCTGAGACGCTTTTCTATATGCTAAAGTTAGACAGACCACAAATAGTATTCAACATGGCAGAAGGACGTTATGGAATCTTTGGAGAGTCTTTTGTGCCTGCCCTTCTTGATGAATTAAGAATTCCATATACAGGTTCAGGTGTACAGGGGACGCTTGTTGCAGTAAACAAGGTTTTTACAAAATTAATTCTTCAAAGCGTTGGAATAAATGTCCCAAAACTCTACCAAGTTGTTAATACTCTAAAAGAAGAAATTGCTCAAATAGACAAGTTTCCTGTTATTGTAAAGCCTGTCTTTGAAGGTGCAAGCATAGGAATAAAATCAAACTCGATTTGTTATACAAAAGATGAAGTTGAAAAAGTAGTTTATAAACTCAAAGAACGCCTTGGAAACCGTCCTATTATGATTGAAGAATTTATTGAAGGAAATGAAATTACAGTTGGTGTTATGGGTAATTTCCCTCCTAAAGCACTTCCACCAATGGAAATTGATTTTTCGCCACTAAATAAACGAGAACTAAATGCAACAAACGGCATTCAAACATTCACTTTCAAAGCAAACTACTCTGAAAAGGCAAACTATTACTTACCCGCAAGATTTCCCTCGTATATAAACACTCAAATTCAAGAAATGGCAGTTAAGGCCTTTCAAATTTTGGGTTTAAGAGATATCGCTCGGTTTGATGTAAGAGTTGATAAAAACTTCACTCCATATTTTATCGAAGTAAATGCAGTTGTTGGACTTGAGAAAGAGCATTCAGATTTTCCAAGAATGTATAGAATGCTTGGTAAAGATTACAACGATCTCATAAAGGACATCCTGGATAATGCACTTGAGCGAGTAAAAAACAATGTTAGGATAAATTACTAAATCCTCAATTTTTGTGCTGAAACGCCTGGAATAGAAAGCCTATTCTCAAAATACACCATCAACCGAGTAAGAACAACAGAAACAAAAAGATAAATTATCCCTGCAAGAGAAAATGCTTGAATATACAGGAAAGTTTTGCTTCCAACATATTTTGAAACCGCAGTAAGTTCCATAACAGTCAAAACCATTGCAAGGCTTGAATACTGAGTAAGGGCAATAAGCTCGTTTGTCCATGAAGGAAGTACAATTCTAACAACCTGTGGTAGTAGAATGTTAAATATTAGCCCTGTTCTTGTAAAACCCAACGAAAGTGCTGCTTCAGTTTGCCCTGTTGGAATTGCAAGAAACGCTGTCCTAAAATATTCTGCTTGATATGCACCGCTATTAAGTCCCATACCGATGATTGCAGCCTGCAGTGGTGTGAATTTCACAAGTCCAGTAGAGCCAAGCCCATAGTAGAGGATAAACAATTGCACAATCATAGGTGTTCCTCTTATAAGGTCAATGTATGAAACGGCAACTGCCTTAAAAAATTTATTCCCATAAATACGCATAATTGCAAAAAGAAGACCAAGAACTATACCAATAAGAATTGATAGAACAGTAATAAGCATTGTGTACTTTAATCCCATTAACCAGAAATCTTTATACTTAAATAAAACAATTTCAAAGCTACTCATTCTTCACCTTTTGCAATCTTACTTAAAAATTTCTTTAATCTTTCTGATTTTGGATGCTCAATAATCTCCTGTGGAGTTCCTTTTTCAACAATCACACCAGATTCAAGGAACATAATCTCATGCGCAACGCTCTTTGCAAATTCAAGCTCATGAGTAACAATTAACATTGTCATACCGTTTTCTGCAAGTGTTTTCATTGCTTGCAAAACCTCTCCTATAAGTTCAACATCCAATGCGGATGTAGGCTCATCAAAAAGAATAATACGCGGAGACATAGCAATGGCACGCGCTATGGCAACTCGCTGCTGCTGTCCCCCTGAAAGTTGAGCAGGGTAATGATTCCACAAATCTTCTTTTATCCCCACAAGAAGTAGCGACTCTTTTGCGATTTTCAATGCCTCATCCTTTGGAAGCTTTTTTACCTTTATAAGACCTATCATTACATTATCAAGTGCAGTAAGATGCATAAATAGGTTAAAATACTGGAATACAAATCCAATTTTCTTTCTTGCCTCGTATATATTCTTTGGAGTTATTAACTCTGAATCAAGGTAAATTTCCCCCGAATCTGGCTTTTGTAAATAGTTTATGCAGTAAAGAAGGGTACTTTTGCCGCCACCACTTGGACCAATTATAACCTTCGTCTCTCCTTCGTTTATTGAAAAACTTACCCCTTTTAAAACTTCATTTTTATGATAGGATTTTTTAAGATTTTCGACCCTTAATACCTCTTTCATCTCTTTTCTCCCAATCCTGGAATTCGAACTCTCTCATACAGATTATTCAAAATACTCATTGAAGTCTTAACAAGCACAAAATATACAAGTGCTATAAAAATATAAATCTCAAAATACCTCCCAATAGAACGAGCAATAAAATCTGCACGAGTCATTATATCCATTACGCCAAGCACAAACGCAATTGATGTATCTTTAAGAACTGTTATAAACTCGTTTGTCCAGCCAGGAATCATTATTCTCAATGCCTGTGGCACCAAAATTTCTTTGAATACCTGAAATTTTGTCATCCCTAAGGAAAGACCTGCATGCAACTGCCCTGCACTTATCGCTTCAAGAGAACTTCTAAAAATCTGGCCTTGGTAAGATGCACTTCTCAATCCTAATCCTAAAATTGCAGAAAGAGTCATACCAAGATTAAATGCAAAATAAAGAATTAAAAATAGAAGAATTAATGGAACTCCGCGAAGAACTTCGCCTATGATTCGAAAGATATAAGAAAATGGGGGAGGCAAATAAACCTCCCCAAATGCAAGAGCACTTCCCAAAATAAGCCCTAAACCAATGCTAACAAATGTCAAAAAGAGAGTCCAAAAAATACCCCTTAAAACATAAATTAAATTTGATAAATTCAATGCACTAACATCAAAAATCATTTAATTCTTACCCACCAAAGTATTTGTTTATAAGATCATTCCAATCCTGCGTTCCTTTTACCTCAGACAGCGCTTTCTCAAGTTTTGTCTTTAGTTCTGTGTTTCCTTTCTTTACAAAAAGTCCAGCCTGTTCTGAAACAAGTTCTCCTGTTACTTTAAAGTCTTGCTTAGTAGAATAATAGGTTGCAACTGGCGTATCAATAATAACTGCATCAATATTTCCATTTTGAAGGTCAGTAATTGCTAAAACAACGGAGGTATATCTTCTTACATCAGCGTTTTTAATTTTTCCATCCGTTATTGCCTTGTCTATTGCTTCTTCGCCTGTTGTGCCTTTCTGTACACCAATTTTGTGGTTGCTTAAGTCTTCAAAAGTTTTTGGTGCATATGTTGAATCCTTCTTTACAAGGATAGACTGTCCAGTTGATAGATACGGCACTGCATCTGCTTGTTGAAGTCTTTCATCAGTAATTGTTATGCATGCGGCTCCTACATCAATTTTATCAGCTTGAAGAGATGGAATAATCGTGTCAAAATCCATATTCACAATTTCAACTTTGTCATATCCCATCTTTTTACCTAAAAGTCTCATAAGATCAAGGTCAAAACCAACAAATTCCTTTGTTTTTTCATCAACATACTCAAAGGGTGGATAATCTGCTGATGTTCCAACCTTCAAAACGCTCTCCTTTTTTGCACAACCAGAGAAAAGCGTTAAGACTAACATAAACGCAACTGCCAAAATTAATGCTCTCTTCATTCCTTTACCTCCTTATATTTGGAAATATTTTATAAAAACTCATGCTCCTGTCAATACATTGTAAAGGAAATAAAGAAAAATTAAAATTATTTTATTAGAATTGTTAGAGTCACCTGATATGTGAGGTTCGTATCAATTGCTTTATCTTTAAGACTATTTTCTAAAATTTTAGCACTATGAAAATTTTCAATTGAATTTAAGAATTCAGAAATATTTTTTCCCTGAACCTCAAAAACATAGGTTCCGTTTTTCTCATCTTTACTTTTAAGTGTTGCAATTTTTTGAAGTGAGTTTATCAGATTATTCAAATCGCTTTTGCTAATTTCTACTTTTATGGTCTCTTCTGTAGATATTTGCATTATTCCCATACCTGGTGGCGCTTTAAATTGTTTTGTTATTTCTGTCTGTTTGCTTGCCAGTTCTTTATATAATGCAAACTTCATTGAAAACCAAACACCAAACACAAGAACCAAAACCATTACAAATGCAAAAGAATATCTAAAGACCATTTGTTTTCTTTCAACAATCCTTAGTTTACTAACAAAATCAGGGGGATTCACCCTTAGCTCCCTTAAGCCTTCTTTCATCTTTTTGAGGTCTTCGTAATAAAAAGCATACTCCTTATCAAGAAGGAGCTCTTCAACCTCTTCTTTTTTTACCCTGTTATCAAGGTATTCATTAATTTTCTCTTTCATCGCTAATTAGATACCTATTATAATAAAAAAGTTCCATATTTTTAAAAATATCCCATATCCTTCAATATATTACGTAATTTGTCCCTTGCTCTAAACAGCCTCGATTTTACAGTTCCCATGGGCACACCCAAAATTTCAGAAGTCTCCTCATAGGAAAGTCCTTCTATATCAACGAGAGTTATAATTTCTCTCTCATCAAAATTGAGTTTTTTCATTGCTTCAAAAAGTAATTCGTGCTTATCAGAGTAAAAACTTTCAATCTTGTCATCTTTAAGAGTGGATATATTGTCGCTTAATTCAATATTTTTGATTTTTTTATAATGCTTGTAAAGAGTATTCCTTGCAATTCGATAAAGCCATGTTTTTAAAGAGGATTCTCCTCTAAAATTCTTAATATACTTGAATGCATATAGGTATGCATCCACTACCACATCTTCTGCAAGGTTTCTATCGTGACATATTTGCATTACGGAATTAAATAAAAAATCCTGCGTAGATCTCACAAGAATTTCTTTCGCAGTTTTGTCTCCCCTTTTAAGCAATTCAATTAATTTGCTCTCATCCATTCCCAAACCTTACAAATGTATTATAATGAAATATGAAAATTTTATTAAGTTTTATTGTTGCATACATCCTTGGTTCCTTTCCTTCTGCATACGTTATTACAAAATTGAAAATGGGCGTAGATATTCGTGAAATTGGCACCAAGAACATGGGCACGGGAAATGTCTTTCACCATGTAGGAAAGATTGAGGGGCTTTTAGTCCTACTTTTAGATGTTTTAAAAGGAAGCCTTGCTATCATTATTGCGATTTATGGTTTTAAACTTCCATATTATATTGCAACAATTTCAGGTATGTTTGCAGTCTTAGGACATGTATTTCCAGTTTTTCTTAATTTTAAAGGTGGAAGAGGTGCCGCAACAACATTGGGAGTACACCTTACTATTATCTTTTCTTATCTTGAGCTGAAAGGCCTTTTTGTTTTTATACCAATTCTTATAATTTACCTAATACTTATAGCAATGACAAAATCCCAAGTTATTAGCTTGTTTTTCCTTTTTCCTGTATATCCTTTTTTACTTTTTGCCGTAACAATGGACTTCAAATTATTTCTTGTAAATATAGTTTTTACGATAATGGTTGAACTATTTGGGTTTCCAAATTTCAAAAGAGAGTTCAATAATTTTATTACCTTGAAAAGGGGTTCTTCATGAGGAAAAGAGATACAATAAAACTAATAAGTTTATTCATTCTTATCTTCTTCGTCTCAAGTTTAGCGGGTGTTTTAATTTACCTTAGAACAAGGGAATCTGAAACATATACTGTAAAGTTATACTTTTACGACCCAATCCCTAAAGAACTTGTCCCTGTAGAAGAAAATTTTAGAGGATCAATTGAAAGTATAACAAGACAAGTTTTTGAAACCTTAAAGGCTCCAAAAGTTTCAGCATATTTTCCCACAATCCCAAAGGAACTCACCCTTGATTTTGCAAAATATCAAAATCAAACGCTTACAATAAACATTTTAACAAATGGTGCAAAGAAAACAGCTAAAGAAGAATATATTGCATTTTTAAGTCTTGCGAATTCTTTAAAATCAATAAAAGGAGTAAATAATCTAAAAATTCTCATTAATTCAAGGGAAAACGATGTATTTTTGCGATATGTAAATATAAATGAAACACTCTCAAACCTTACTTCAACTCTACCAAAATTTAAAACTGTTTACCTTTATTTCTTAACGCCCGATCTAAACTATCTTGCAGTCGAAAAAAGAGAGATTCTTGACGCCGATAAACCGGAAGTTCTTGCAATGGAAATTCTTAATGAGCTTTCATATGGCTCAAACATTGGTCTTGTAAGTTTGTTAAAACCTGAGTATGTGAGAAGTATCGAACTAAAATCAGGTGGTCTTGCAACTGTAAATCTTTCAAATAGCATAAATCAATTATCACTTGGAAGTTATACCGCGAATCTTTTTGTTTTGAGTATTGTAAATTCCCTAACCGAAATAGCAGATATACAAAAAGTTTCCTTTAATATTGATGGAAATAAAATTGACACACTTTTTGGGACAGTTGATGTAAGCTTACCACTTGCAAGATTCAATGCAATGCCGAATATATCTTTTATAATTCCGTATTATGTTCTTCCGTTAAATGGAAATGTTGCTTATGTTCCTGTTGTAATTCCTACAAAAACAACGGACTTAACAAAAATTTTCGAAGAATTAAAAAAACCAAGGGAAAACTTAAAAACTTACCTAAACGATGTGGATATTAAAAAAATAGAAGTAAAAGGCTATACCTTAAAAATTGTGCTTGCCTCAAAAAAAGTCCTAAGTGCAGAAGAAATTGATTACATCAAAAAACAAGTTTTCTTAACAACAATGGAACTTCCAAATATTAATACTCTTGACTTAACAATAGGAGAGGAGGGATTCTTATTAACAAGATGAAAATAAAAGGAAAAGGTGTATATTCTAATGGAAAGATTTTAAAAGACTATGGCATTGTTATAGAAGAGGGATACATAAAAGAGATTATTCCAAACAGCGAAATCGGAACTAATGATAACACAATTTCGGTTGATGGTTTTATCTATCCTGCATTCATCGAATCGCATGCACATATTGGAGAGATAGCAAATATACTTTCCCATATAAACGGAGAAAATTTTTCATTTGACGAAATAATCTCTGCAATTGAAGATCGGGATGTTTCTTTCATATTCAATGTAAACTTCAATAAGCTTTCAAAGGAGCAATTTAGACACCTATTCAATCTTGATAAGAAAATATACATGCAAAGCAAAGATGAGCACTCAGTATTTGTTTCAAAGAGGTTCCTTGAAAGCACTTCAATAAACTGTGAATCAATCGATAAAAACTCGCTTGTTTTCATTGACAATGAATTTATAGGTATTTTCAAGGATAACGCCATTGGCTCTGTGAAGCATCTAAAAGAGATAAAAATAGACGAATCAGTGCTTGTAAAAGTTGAAGAGTATTTCCTATCACGTGGAATTGTAACGATTACAAACTTTGACTTTTACATAAAAGACTATCTAAAGGATAGAAAAATTCGAATTGTGCAAGGCATACAAAAGGACTACTTAGACGATGCAATATTGGAAGGCATAAAAACTGGTCAAGGAAACGATAATTTTGTATATGGACCTTTGAAAGTTTTTCTTGACGGCTCTCTTGGCTCACAAACAGCAAAGATGAAAGATGATTATCCCTTTAAGGGATTGCTTCTTTTAGAAGAAGGTGCTTTCGATGAGATTGTAAAGAAAGCAAACGAAAATGGAATACTTGTTGCAGTCCATGCAATTGGAAGTGAAGCGGTTCACATTGCCTTAAAAGTATTCAATAAGTATAAAGGACTTTCAAAGATGAACCGTATAGAACACCTTCAATTTATTGACCAAAGCGATTTACCTTTATTAAAAGAAACTCCATTTATCCCATCTATGCAACCAATTCATGCAAAGGGAGATGTAGATCTATACAAAAAGTATATGCAAGGTTTTAGATATGCCTATGCTTTTAATACAGTGCTTAAATCAAAAGGTTTCTTGATTTTTGGCTCTGATGCACCAGTTGAAGATGCCTCAGTATTTTATGGAATTAATGCTGCAGTAAAGCACCCGTTGTTTTACGAAGAAAGCATTCCATTAGATAAGGCAATAAGTGCATATACTGATTGGGGCGGAATTTACAATTATGTCCCGAATAGAGGAAGTATTGAAAAAGGAAAACTTGGGGATATTGTTATTTTGAAAAATGAAATTTTGGAAGATAATTTATTAAATAACGAAATACTTTCCGTTTTTAAGGGAGGAGAAATTGCATGGACGAAATAGAAACAAAAGTACTTGCAACAATTACAAAGGATAAATACCTACTTACAAGAGGGCTTGCAGAGGGGCTTGAAAAAAGTCTATTTGATGCGCCTGAAACAAGGACTTTGTTTGACTATGTTGTTTCAAGATACTCAAAAAATGCTCAACAAATCGACATTGATCTTTTGAAAGAATCCCTTCGCGAAGATGGACTTTTCACAACAAAAATGCAAGAATTAATTAATGCGATTCAAAAAGAAGAACCTCTCACCCTTGAAAGCCTGTTTATATATATAGAAACACTCAAAAGAAGATTGGGTGAAAAAACCCTTATAAACATTGCAAAAAAGATTGAAAACTATGTTGAATCAAAAGCAAAAAAAGAAGATATTGTTGAGTTTACGGGAAACATAATTGGTGAACTAAGGGAAATTATAACAGGAAAGACAAAAAGAAAAATCTTACCTGTTAGAAGTTATCTTATAAGATTCACGGCGGAACTTGAATCAAGGACGGAAAATATTAATCCAATACTTGGGTATTCATTGGAACCTTTCTCATGTCTTAATGAAACTTTATCTGGAGCACGAAGAGGGTTTTACTATGCACTTGCAGGAGCGCCACGCAGAGGGAAAACGAACTTTATGCTAAAGCTTGCAACTTCTATTGCCATGAATGAAAAAATACCTGTACTCTACTACTCGTGGGAGCAAACTGAAAGAGTCCTTTTCTTGAGAGTACTATCACAAGAAACCCTAATTCCGCCATATCTTCTTGAAACTGAAAGAATTTTCGATGATCCTGATCTTTCAGAGCGCTTTAATCAAGGCTATGCAAAGGTTGAGCAATTTATGAATTATATGTATCTTATCGAAGGAAGAAGAGAAGATACAATAAACAAAATAAGAAGTCATGCATTGTCAGTAATGCAAGAAAATAACACAGATAAAATTGCAATTTTTATTGATTATCTACAAAAAGTACCTACAAATATTCTTTATCAGGATCTTGCTCAACAGGTTGACGAAGTCTCAGGAGGCATTGCAAACCTATCAACAGAACTCAATGCACCCATTTTTACAATCTCATCTTTTGATAAAGAAGGCGCAAAACTCGATACAGAAGAGAGTAAAACGCGTCCAACAATGTTTAACTGCACTGGTGGTGGGGATATAGAGTATGATGCAGATGTTGCAATGGTCCTCACAAAGGATTTCAAAGATACAAATGTCCTTTACGAAAAAATATATAATGCCTCAAAAGAAGGTCGTATTGATCCGAATAGAATTCCTCACTTTGACATTCTAAACCTTTACATTGATAAAAATAGGGATGCTCCCTTTGGTGGAAACATCATAATACAGTACCTATTCCTTATCGAGGATAATACTCTTGTAGAAATTGGATATAAAGATATAGGTGAAGAGAGAACCTATGCAAAAATTTCAAAGATATTCGAGTGGATGCTCGAAAATGGTTATCTTGTTAATATGAGATGAGAATAGCATTAATTATAATTGGGGATGAAATTTTAGACGGTCTTAGAGAAGACGAAAACTTTAGAGTTGCAAAAAAATATTTAAAAAATAAGGGTTCGTTAGATTTGCTTATTTTCGTAAGAGACAATCTCAATGAATTGAAAAGAGTTCTAAATTTTGTAAAAAATTCGTTCGATATAGTTTTAACTTCTGGTGGCTTAGGGCTTACACCTGACGATATAACTCTAAGGGCTTTTTCTGAGGCTTTCAATCTACCGCTTGCGAAAAATGAAAAGAAACTGGAAATAGTCAAGAAAAACATTGAAAGAGTTAACGCAATCCAATACACAAATTTTATAGATGAACTTTCAGAAGGCCTTTCAGGAAGCACTCCAATAGAAAATCCAAAGGGAGTTGCGGCTGGTGAAAAGATTAAAATTGAAAACACTACCTTTTACATTCTTCCAGGTGTCCCAAAAGAATTTGAGGCAATACTAAAAATAATTTTAACTGACTTTACAAGTAATAAAAGGATTAATAAAGTCGAATACGAAGTTGATGAAAAAGAAGCACGCCTTATAAAAGTTTTAAGGGAAGTTGAATACAATTTCAATGTTAAAACTGCATCATACCCACCGATTCACGAAAAAGAAAAATTGAAGATAATTCTCTACGGAAATGGTTGGCTAAAGGAAGCAAAGGACTATTTTGAAAACACTTTGAAAAATGCAAAAATTCCTTTTAAAGAAATTAGCCCCAGCCACACCTCATAACCCCCACCTCAAAAGAGGTATTTGGGGTACCTTCCCTCAAAAAAGAGGGAATGTTTGAGGTTGTAGCCAGGGTAAGAGTATTTTACAAAAAATTAAAAAATTTGCAAACTTTTTTATAATTAGATTATGAAAGCAAAGGCATATGCAAAGATAAATTTAACGCTTGAAATTGTAGGTGAAGCAGGAGAATACCATGCCATTGAATCGGTATTCCAAAAAATAGGTCTTTTTGATGTTGTTTCAGTGAAATTGGGAAAAACAGATTCGGTTATTTTTTCTCAATCAATAAGAAATGCGACATCAACTGTTCACAAAGCACTTGAATTATTCAAAGAAAGAGCAAAAGTAAAGGAAAATTTTGAAATATACATTGAAAAAAACATTCCAATGGGAAGCGGACTTGGTGGTGGAAGTGCAGATGGAGCAGTTACACTTCTTCTACTTAACGCAATGTTTAAGAATATTCTTTCAAAAAACGATCTCCACCAAATCGCAAAAGAGGTTGGCTCTGATGTACCATTTTTCCTTTACTCAAATACAGCATTGGTTAAAGGAGTTGGTGATATTGTGCAAGAACTCCCAAGCCTAAAAGAGTTCTATTTTGTTTTGGTTCATCCCAAATTCCATTTCAAGACAAAAGAAATGTATAGCATGTTCCACGAATATGGAAAGTATTCAGATGGAAGTAGAACGCTTGCGATGGTTGAATTAATAGAAAAAGGGAATTATTCTGCAAAAGATATTGACAAACTCTGTTATAATGATTTTGAAATGATGCTTTTAGAGAAGTCAGAAAAGTTTGTTGAATTTAAGAAAGTTCTTGAGACAGTTGCAGAAGTAAGATTTCACCTTACTGGATCTGGATCAACGCTATTTGCAATTTTTGATACCAAAAAAGATGCAGAAAAAGTTAAGAATACCCTTGATAAGTTTAAATTTGATTCGGACATTGCAAGTTCTCTTGTCTAATTAGAGATTTTTTACTCTCTCAATATATTTTTGAACATCAAATTTCTTGTATATTGAATTCTCACTCATATATCTAACTTTTCCAAAAATTGGGCGTTCCTTAAAGGGTCTGTCGTGCTTTCCAAAGCACCACGCAATGCCTGCGTAGGAGTTTGGATCTCGCCCATCTAAAGCATATTTGTTGTTTAAGTCTTCAAGGAACTTAAAAGCAATTTCTAACGATTCGCTCCACTCAATTATTTTCTTCCCCCAATACATTCTTATATAACCATGCATTTTTCCAGTTTTTACGAGTTCCATCATAGCCGCATTAAAAAGTGGATCATGAGTTTCAGCATTTTCAAGTTGTGAAAAAGAATATCTATATGGTCTCTCATCAAATTTGTGATTTTGTAATGTCTCATACGCCCACGGCTGAAGCCCTTCAAGTCTATCGTAGCGCGAATTGTAATAAACAAAATTAAAAGCAAGTTCTCTTCGAACAATTAACTCATCAAGAAAGGCTTCTTTTTCGATGTCCTCAACACTACTATCAAGAACCGTTAGGGCAATTTCAATTGGAGATATCTGACCAAAATGCAGATATGGACTTAAATTTGATGTAAAATTTTCCGAGAAATCGTTCTTTTTTTCAATATATTTTGACAGTTTATTCTGTACAAAATCCTTAAGAAGTTCTTTTGCGTTACTATAGCCACCCACAAAGTAGTGAGTTTCGGAAACATTATACCTAAAGTGAAGCCGATTTATTGAATCCTTCGGATTTCTTATGTCAAAAGAAAATAAAATTTCCCTAAAAGGTGGAAAAGAAATCTGAGGAAAATCTAATGGTACGAGATAATCTTTAAGATTTTTTTGAATTTTCTTTCTTATTGTATATGCTCCGTATTCCTCCTTATTTGAGGTAACCTCAACTGGCACAACTACATTATCCTCAACAGCCACCACAGGGACCTTAATCTCTTCCACAATATTCTTCCGCCATTCTCTTAGAAACTTTGTATATCCCACATCCATAAAAAGAATTGAAGCATTCTTGGAAAATTCTAAAACGTGCTTTACGGGATCACCAATATGCACAACAAATCTTATGTTAAGTTTTCGAAGCTCTTCATAAACTTCTTTAAGTCCCTCGAGCATAAAAAGGAAATTTCTTCTGCTTCCATAGGGAAAATTTTCGTTTATTACAAATAAAACAACAAGTGGTTTCTTAAGTTCGTTTGCCTTTTTGATCGCTTCGTAAAGCGCAAAATTATACTTAACCCTCTGTGAGGACTGCATCCAGTAGAGAACAAATCTTCCGTAATTATTAATACTAATATCTTTTAAAATTTTAACTCTTGCCATTTCGTTAAGTTGTGAAGGGGGGACAAAATCCCCCCTAAATTACTTTGCCTTTTTCGTAGTTGTGGATTTTTTAGTTGTAGCTTTCTTTTCTTCTTTTTTTGTGGTTTCTTTTACTTCTTTCTTTGTGGTTTCTTTCTTCTTTGGGGCTTCTTTTTTCTCGGTTGCCTTTTTGGTCTCTTTTTTAGGAGCTTCAACTACCTTCTTTTCTTCGGTCTTCTTTGCTTCCACTGCACTTTCGGTATTTTTCTTTTTGCAAGCCATTTTTACCTCCTTTAATTCTATTTTATAATAAAATAAAAAAATGCAATAGTTTTTAAAGAAAATTATTTGACTTTTTGGAGGTTTTTATGGAGAATTTCGCAAGACCAAAAGTTGTCCTCAGTAAGTGCATTAATTTAGAAGCAACTCGCTATGATGGTGGCATCATTAAGGATGAATTTGCAAAAAAGTTAGGAGAATTTGTAGAATATATTCCTGTTTGTCCAGAAGTTCAAATAGGCCTCCCTATACCAAGAGACCCAATAATCATTGTTAAAAATGAACCCGATAAACTCATCCAACCAAAAACAAAAATAGATCTAACACAAAAAATGCATGAATTCAGCAGGGGGTTTCTCAAAAGTTTGAATGAGGTAGATGGCTTTCTTTTAAAAAGCAAATCTCCAAGTTGCGGAGTTAAAGACACAAATTACTATAAAGATTACGAAGGCAAAGAACCTGTGGGAAAAACTTCGGGAATGTTTGCAAGAAAGGTAATGGAAATGTTCAAAAATTATCCAATTGAAGATGAAAAGCGCCTCATCGACAGAGGAATAAGAGACCTATTTTTAACAAAGATCTTTGCATTTGCCGATATAAGGACATTGAAGGATAATCTTACAAAGTCAAATCTTATTGAATTCCATGCAAGATACAAATTGATGCTTATGACATACAATCAAACAAATTTAAGAGTACTTGGGAAGATCATATCAAACCTCAAAGAAAACGAAATAGACGCATACCAAAATTACTCACAAATTTTCAAGAGTTCTTTTAATAAAAAACCATCGGTAGGTGCACATATTAATACACTGCTTCATGCTTTTGGATATTTTAAGGATAAACTTTCACCAAAAGAAAAGGCACACTTTTTAGACGTAATCGAAGACTTTTCAAAAGGAAACATAGATTTATACACTCCTATTGAACTCATTTTGGGTTTTGCTATACGGTTTAACGAAGATTACATCCTTAAACAAAAATATTTTAATCCTTATCCTAAGGAACTGAGGCGCCTGTAATAGTTGTTTCTCAAAATTTCTAATTCTACTTCCTTTGGGACAAGATAAGTTATTGATAAGCCATTTTTTATTCGCTCTCTTACCAAAGTTGATGAAATGGAGAAGAGAGGATGGCTCAAAGTAAAAATTTTATCTTTGAATCCATTGAGATTTTCTGAAACAAATTCTCTTAGGGTCAAAAAATCGTCGTTTAATCTTTTTGCAACAATAAAGTAGGAATTTCTTAGAACCTCTTCGTAGTCCTTCCAGAGAGTAATCTTTAAAAACGCATCTTCCCCTATAATGGAAAAAACCTCAACATTATCTTGTGTGAAGTGCTTTAGCGTATCTATGTAATAGGAAGGCTCAGGCCTTTTAATTTCAAAATCCGAAACTTCAAAGTGATCCTCATTCTTTATCGCCATTTTAACAAGATTATAGCGTATGTTTTTATCGAGCAGATCTTTTTTAGCAAAGACAGGGTTCCCTGTTGGAATAAAAATTACCCTTTCGAGGCCAAAAAGATAGGTAGCCTCCTTTGCTACAAATAGATGTCCTATGTGGATTGGATTAAATGCACCACCATAAAGCGCAATTCTAATCTTCGTGGTAGATGAATGATTTGCTTCCAATTAGAACTCTATCTCCTTCCTTAATGCCTCTTGCTTTAAGAATTCTATCAAGGCCAATCTTATCAAAGTATCTCAATAGTTCATTAACTGAACCTGCCCTATTAAAATCGGTGAGTTCTGCACGCCTTTCGAGTTCTGGATTTGATACTTTAAAGGTATTGTCATCTAACTTCTCCACAATAATTTCCTTATTTCGGTCAAGTGTAAATTCCTTAACCTCTTCCTGAGGCTTTTCTTCTCCTATTTTCGTTTCTTTCACAAGTTCATATAATCTTTCGAGAACTTCCCTAAGACCAATTTCGTTTAATGCTGAAATAAAGAAGACTTCCTCGTTTACTCTTTTAAAAAATTCTTTTAACTCCTTTGTCCTTTTTACCGGCCAAGTATCAATCTTATTTATGACTATTATTCTCTTCTTTTGGAGGAGCTGTTCACTATAGCTTCCAAGTTCATTTAAAAGTATTTTGTAGGTTTTTTTGATGTTTTTCCTATCAGAACCATCTATGAGGAACATTAAAACTTTTGTCTTTTCAATGTGAGACAAAAACTGATTACCCAAACCCTTTCCCTTTGACGCGCCTTCAATAAGCCCAGGTAAATCTGCAATTGTAAAAGATCTTAATTCATCAAGCTTTACAACACCAATTTTTGGGGAAAGTGTTGTAAATGGATATGAAGCAATTTCAGGATGGGCATTACTAACTTTTGAGATAAAAGTTGATTTACCGGCATTTGGAAGCCCCACAATACCAACATCAGAGATGACTTTAAGGATCAGTTCAAGGTCTCTTTCCTCGTATGGACCGCCTTTTTCGGAATAGTGAGGTGCTCGTTCGGTAGATGTTGTAAAAGCTTTGTTTCCCCTTCCGCCTTTTCCACCCTTCGCAACAACAATTGATTCTCCATCTTTATTCAATTCAGCAATTACTTTTCCCGTATTTCTGTCAATGATAGTGGTGCCAACGGGGACTTCAATTATCAAATCCTTCCCGTTTTTTCCATGTTTGAGGCGACCACTTCCATTTTCTCCGTTTTCTGCAAAGAAGTGCTTCTTGTATAAAAATTTTTGGAGGGTTGTGAGGTTTTGATTGGCTTTGATAATAACATCTCCACCTTTACCTCCGTCCCCTCCATCAGGACCACCTTTAGGAATAAACTTTTCCCTTCTAAAGCTTATTGCACCGTCTCCGCCTTTTCCAGAGCGAACTCTTATATAAGCGTGGTCAATAAGTGATTTTTTAAGCGGTCTCACTCTCTAACACATCAACCTTTGTATACTTTCTTGTTTTTGTAAATTTGACAATACCATCTTTAAGGGCAAAAAGCGTCCAGTCAGAGCCAATACCTACATTTTTACCAGCTTTAATCCTTTCGCCTCTCTGCCTTACAATAATATTGCCTGCTTTTGCAAACTGTCCATCAAATAACTTAACTCCAAGATATTTTGGGTTGGAGTCTCTGCCGTTTACTTTACTTCTCTTCTTTCCCATGTTAGTTTACCTCCCCTACAATCTTATCAATCGTAATCAAAGTGTAGGGTTGCCTGTGTCCCTGCTTCTTCTTGTTTCTTGTCTTGTGCCTGTAGAAGAAGACAATGATTTTCTTTTCTCTTCCTTGTTCTTTAATAGTCCCCTCTACGTAGGCATTCTGAACCTTTGGGTTTCCAACAACAACCTTTTCTCCATCTTTAAGAAGGAGCACTTCGTCGAATTTAACTTTGGTGCCTATTTCTCCTTCAATCTTTTGCACCTTAATTGTGTCACCTTCCTTAACTCTATATTGGTGACCGCCAGTTTTAATAATCGCTTCCATAATAACCTCCTTCCACTACAGAAGGTACTGGGGAAACCTTCCGTAAGTAGTTTAACTCCAATCAAAGTATTATAATAAATAACCTCCTTTTTTGCAAGTTTAATAATTTGTCCTTTGTGAATATACTTATCCACAAAGATCCTTGAAATTCAAACTCCTTTTCGCTTAAAAGGTTTTTACAATACAAACACTATGGTGATTGTCTTATTTATAGGATCCCAATCTACTTTTCCTCCCAAGTTCTCGCTTATAAATCTCAAAGGTAGCATTGTTCGAGAGTTTATTATTTCAGGAACTACTTTGGGATTGTCTGGGTCAATTGGTTTAATTTCAGAAATTCCAGTCCCTCGAATTTCAACGGTTGCATTGGGCTTTCCAATCCAAAGTGTAATTACAGCAAAATCTGTTTCAATATAGACACTCCTATTGTTTGCATTCCAACTAATTGTACCTCCAATTGATTCTATAATTGGTCTTATTGCAACAAGAGTTCTGCCATTTTTAATAACTGGAGGCGAATCAAGTTTTTTAACGACTCCATTTACAGAAAAACCTTCTTCTCCTATTTTAAGAATAATTTTATATTCAATTGGTTTCCGTTCAAAAAACACTGTTATTTTATGATTAGTGCTGATTTTTGTAAAAGTATATGAAGTTTGCGGTCCAATGCTTATATTATCGACATTTACATCGGCAACCTTCATTCCCTCATTTGGTATAAAATTGAATGTTTTAGAATCACCATAATAAACTCTTATCTTACCTACAGGCTCAATATTGCCGGGACCTACAGAATTTGCTTCAATAATAAAAGTTTGTTTTTGAAATTCGGCAGTTATTGTATGATTGCCTAAAACATTTAAAAAGCCATGTGTAAATTCCTTTCCGACAGATTTGCCGTCTACTAAAACATCCTTTACTTCATATCCAAAATCGGGAATGATCGTAAAAATAACACTCTCATGGGGGTTAAGAGTAATAATTCCTGAAGGTACAATCTTACCGCCCTCCCCTGCTTTAGCAACAATACAATAATTCAATTTCTCAAATTTTACATATATCTTGTGGTCTTGATTAATATTTGACAAGGTGTAAGTAAAGCTTCCATTATCAAGTTGTGTCACACTGTTAATAACTGAAATCCCATCTAAAAGAACATCTTTTACAGTATAAAATTCGATAGGTTGAAAGGTAAATGTAAGCGAATCCCCCATAACAACAGTTGCCTTTTCAGGCGTTATTTTCCCATAACCATTTGAAGAAGCCTCAATATTATATTTATAGATTGGTGCAAGCAATGAAACTACGGCCTTTATATGAATTTCCTCTCTTCCTATCTTTTTATTCATATTCATCGTCAAATACAATGGATTATCTTTATAAATTTGTTCATCTGGAGAGGATTTCCAATATAAAAAGGAAAAAGGTAGCTTTGGTTTTGCGGTTAATTTTATAATCTCATTTGGGGCATAGTGTGATTTTTTAGGTTCCAAAGTAACATCACAGGAAGAAGATCCCTCAACTGAAAGAATATAATCGTTAAAAACATACAATTCATCTCTTGCATTAACAAATAGAGTTCCGTCGTTTGCAATTACAACAGGTGAAAAAGTTTCTGATGGAAGGTTATATTTCCACCTCAACTGT
Source organism: Caldisericum exile (assembly GCA_002877955.1). GTDB lineage: Bacteria > Caldisericota > Caldisericia > Caldisericales > Caldisericaceae > Caldisericum > Caldisericum exile_A. The sequence continues at coordinate 18,510 of PNIL01000024.1, forward strand.
CCATTCTTAGTTATTGCATAGAGAGTGTTTTGTGAAGTAACAGCAAAAATTGTCCCGTCGCTTGAAATTGTACAACCACTTTGAATAGAACCATTATTTGTAGTAAAACTCCAAAGCAATTTACCAGCTGAATTTATTGCATATACTTTACCGTCAGCATCCCCAATATAGACATTACCTAACTCATCTACAGCAGGATTAGAAGAAATCAAGCCTGTTTTATAAGTGAATACAACCTTCTTATCCTTTATGGCAAACAGAGTTCCTTCATTTTTCCCATTCACCGCTGCAAAAAGCATATTATCCTTCGAGGCTAATAGATAGGCCCCATGCCTTACAAGCTGATTTGTAAGCAAAGGAAACTCCCATACAACTTTCCCGTTTGTATCAATTGAGTACAAACTACCAAGATCATTTAATGTATAAATAAGTGAATTTGAAATTATGGGTGTTTTTAAAGTTGACATATCTACAAATACTTTCCAAATGAGTTTTCCGTAAGAATCCAGGGCATAGAGGTAGCCTTTCTCCGTTAAAAAATATATGTTGTTACCATATACAAGAGGAGTATTAATCCGTGAATCCCCAAAGAACCTCCAAACAATATTTTTATGGACAATATCATAGCCTGCTAAAATTGTGTTAGTCATTGTAAATATTAATAAGTTATTTAAGATAACAGGACTTGCATACGGAATTTCACCGCTTCTTTTAATCAAAGAAACAATCCCGCCATAGTTGTCAAAGATACAAAGGTAAGATGCAGAGTTTACGAAGATATAACCATTATTTAGCACAAGCACCGAAGTAAAGGGAGAACCTACATTAAGCTTTCCTTTAGGGACACCCGATACAAACTCTGTACTAAATGGATAAAACCCTGAATGCCTCTCATCAAAGAGAAAATTATTACACGATGCATCACTCAATTGGCTCTTTGCAGGTGAAAAGTGTGGAAAAAGAATAAAAAGCAATACAAAAATAATAAAACACACAATTGATTTCTTCATTTTGTCCTCCTTTCATTTATTAATTCCCCCAATAATATTATACAAAAAATTTTTTTGTTAATAATATTTATACAATATAAAGTTTCTTTCAATAGGGCAATTTGCAAAAGCAAGTAATAAAGGCTATCCATTTTGGAGGATAGCCTTGTCAATATATAAGTTATATTTATTAGTGGATATAAGATCTTAGCTTTATACTGAGTTCTTTATAACCATCTTCGGGTGAAATCTTTTGAAGGAAAATCTTTTGTAATTCTGCACCAATATCAACATACGCTTGCGTCCATTCTTTTGTAACTGGTTCAATTAAAGCGTTTGGCAATTCATCAAAACCAGCTCTTCTTTCAGGATGATTTGCAATGAAATCTTTTAAAAGAGGTAAATCAAGTGCACTTTTTCGAACAGGTAAATATGCTGTATCTATTGACCATCTGGCTGTTTGATATGGGGAGGTAAACCATTTTACAAATTCCCATGCACCCTTCACAGTTTGAGCATCATATCTATTTCCAAAAATCACCACGTTTGCACCCGAAAGAGTTGTGTATTGTCCTTTTGGTCCAGCTGGAATTGGAGCCTGTGCCCATTTGAATCTACCACCAACAGCTTGATCTACATATGTATATCCAACAACACTTCCAAAAATGAAGGCACATTTCTTATTTCCAAAATCTGATTGGTAGTCGTATCCGTTAGTAAAATGCATATAACCATTTTTATAAAGTTCGTTAAGCAATTTAACAGGAGCAAGGGCGTTTGGATCTTTATCAAACAACACATTTCTATAATCATCTGTAAGGACTCTTCCACCCCACTCATACACCATTGCATACCAAACATCAACGATTGCATCAGATGAACTCATTCCTAAAGATGCACCCCACTGCGAACCGTCCGGTTTTGTGAGAGCCTTACACATTGTTGCAAATTCATCCCAAGTTCTTGGAGGATGGTCAAAACCTGCTTCTTTAAGCA
>PNIL01000050.1 GCA_002877955.1 Caldisericum exile
GTATTAAGAACATATGGAAAGAAAGTTATTGTTGAATTAGAAAATGGAAAAAGGAATGTATTTGTAGGAGATGACCTTTACAGCGAAAGAGGATTAAAGATAAGAAAGAGAAAAAGAGAGAGGATATATGGTGAAGAAGTCTTCAATGCTCTTGTATATCTATGGAAAATGTCTGATTATCTATGTGGGAAAAGATTAAGTGTGTATGTGAAGGAAATAATACCTGTCTTAGAGAGATTTAATGAATTTCCGTTCAATGAGGAAGTAAAAGAGAAGTTAATTTCAATAAGTCCCGCTACGATAGATAGATTACTTAAGAATGAAAAGAATAAGTTTAAGCTAAAAGGAAAAACATTAACTAAACCTGGAACTCTACTCAAGCACAGTATACCCATAAGAACATTCTCTGAATGGAATGAAGAAGAACCTGGCTTTGTTGAAGCAGACCTTGTTGGTCACGATGGAGGGTTTCTTCGAGGAGAATTTCTCTATTCTCTCGATGTAACTGATGTACATACTGGATGGACAGAAACAAGAGCAATAAAAAACAAAGCACAGGTCTGGACTTTCAATGCATTAAAGGAGATAAGGAAGGAATTCCCATTTCCCATAAAGGGTATTGATTCTGATAATGGAAGTGAATTCATCAATGCACATCTGTTGAATTACTGTGAAAAAGAGCATATTACATTTACGAGAGCAAGACCATACAGGAAGAACGATAATTGTTTTGTAGAACAGAAGAACTATTCTGTAGTAAGAAGAGCGGTAGGGTATGTAAGGTATGATACAGATGGAGAACTGAAGATAATGGATAAACTCTACAGTGTATTAAGACTCTACACAAACTTCTTCTTGCCTTCAATGAAACTGAGAGAGAAAACAAGAATTGGAAGTAAGGTGATGAAGAAGTACGACAAACCTAAGACGCCTTATGAGAGGATTCTTGAATCTGAAAAAGTATCAGAAGAAGTAAAAGAGAAACTCAGAAGAACATATGAAACACTTAATCCTCTTTTACTTAAAAGGCAAATAGATAAAATTACCCAAGAACTCTCACGGGCATATGATAAAAAGATGAAAGAAAGAGCGAAAAAAACACAGAAAACCGATGTAAAATTACCCAATGATTTTCCTTTATCTCAAAATAATTTCGTATATAATTTAAATGAGGCAACCAAATAATATTTCGTATAGAAAATTACGTGAGGCAACACGGTATAAAAGAATTTACTAATCTATAACTCTATTCTTAACTTCATTCAAAATGCGTTCAAGGAATGCATCTACACTCATTATCCCAATGTCACCTGAACGTCTTTTTCTAACGGAAACACTACCTGAAGAAACTTCTTTATCACCCACAATAAGAATATAAGGGATTTTTTCAGTTTCAGCATCTCTAATTTTTGCATTCATTTTTTCTGATCTTTCATCAACTTCAACACGTAATCCATTTAGGAACAGTCTTCCCCTAACAGATTGAGCATATTCAAGATGTCTGTCTGCAATAGGCACAATTCTTACCTGAATTGGTGCAATCCAAGTAGGAAACGCCCCTGCATACTGCTCGATGAGAGTGCCGAAGAATCTTTCCATTGAGCCAAGGACAACTCTATGAATCATAATGGGTCTATGTTCTTTTCCATCTTCCCCAATATATGTTACATCAAACCTCTCAGGTAAATTAAAGTCAACTTGGATTGTTGGCCCTTGCCATTCACGTCCAATTGCATCAACAAGCTTTATATCAATCTTAGGTCCATAAAACACACCTTCACCTGGATCAATCTTATAAGGAATCTTTAACTCATCAAGTGCAACCTTAAGCGCATTTGTTGCTAATTCCCAGTTTTCAAGGCTTCCGACATATTTCTCTGGACGAGTTGAAAGGTAAACATTGTAATTTTTAAATCCAAAAGTCTCAATCATATATTTTGCAAATTCCACAACACCTATTATTTCTTCTTCCAGTTTTTCAGGTTGTACAAAAAGATGTGCATCATCCTGAGTAAAACCCCTTACTCTCAAAAGACCATGAAGAACGCCTGCTCTCTCATATCGGTAAACAGTTCCAAGCTCTGCAAATCTCAGAGGTAAATCCCTATAACTTCGCGTTCTTGATTTGTAAATTGCAATATGAAATGGACAGTTCATTGGCTTCACCATATAGGAACCTTTATCAACTTCCATTGGAGAAAACATATTTTCTCTGTAGAAATCCCAGTGTCCTGATGTCTTCCAAAGCTCAACTCGTGCGATATGTGGTGTATAGACGAAGTAATACCCACGTTTTATATGTTCATCACGCCAGAAATCCTCGATAATTTTTCGTACCGTTGCCCCTTTGGGGTGCCAAAGAATTAGTCCTGGTCCTATCTCTTCCTGAATACTGAACAAATCCAATTCTTTTCCAATTTTCCTGTGATCACGCTTCTTTGCTTCTTCCAGGAAATTCAAGTACTCCTTTAGGCGCTCTTCTGTTGCAAATGCAGTACCGTAAACACGCTGAAGCATTTTATTCTTTTCATCGCCCCTCCAATAGGCACCTGCGACATTTAGTAATTTAAAGTGTTTTGCGTAAGAGGTATCAGGAATGTGAGGGCCTCTACAAAGATCCGTGAAATCTCCTTGTCTATATATTGAAACAGTATCTTCCTTAACTTCTTCAATAATTTCTATTTTGTATGGTTGATTTAATTTCACAAAAAGTTCTATTGCCTTTTCTTTAGGAAGTTCAAGGCGCTCAAAGGGTATCTTTTCATCAATAATCCTTTTCATCTCTTCTTCGATTTTTGTTAGATCCTCTTCCGTAAGTGGATTTTCGAGGTCAAAATCATAATAGAATCCCTTCTCAATTGCAGGTCCAATGGTATATTTTGCATTTGGGAATAGATGCATTACCGCTTGTGCAAGGATATGAGAAGTGCTGTGTCTTAAAATTTCTTCCCCCTCTTCTGTATCAATAAATATTGGTTCTATTTCAACATCTTCATTTATCTTTGTCTTTAAGTCTTTCTCAACGCCATTAACCTTTGCAGCAACAATTTTTGAAATATCAAAGTTAATTTGTTTAAAAATCTCTTCTATGGTAAGCCCTTCTTGGAACTCATAAATTTTACCTGATATCTTTATTTTCACGCCCGCCTCCTAAATAAAAAATGGTGGGCGATAGTGGAATCGAACCACTGACCTCTTCGGTGTCAACGAAGCGTTCTACCTCTGAACTAACCGCCCACTCTGCATAACTATTTATATCAAAATTCATCTTTTTGTCAAGAGTTTAGACCTCTTTTATAAGTATGTTAGCAATAAGGTCTGCTGCTTCTGAAATTCTATCAGCAGAATTACTTATATGACGATAAACTTCTCTCATTTTGAATATGTAGTGAAAATCATCATGAGAAAAAAGGTCTGCAAGTGCCTCATGGTAAGTTTCCTCAATTTCATTTTCTACAACCTTTGCAGAAACAACATTACTGTTTGCAAGATTCTTGTCAGTAAACATGTTATCCACTGCATAGCTTATATGATTAACACCGCGAGAAATCTTCTCTATCATCTTCTTCAAATAGAAGTTGGGATAAAGCTGATAGATTATCATTTCTTCAATTGTATTATAAGCATAGTCAAGGATATTATCTATTGTATTTGATAGAGTATAAATATCCTGCCTATCAATTGGAGTTATAAGGCTCTTGTTGAGTTCATTTAACAGGTCTCTTCTTAAATTATCTCCTTCTGATTCAATCCTTTTTATTTGAATTTTGAGATTGTGTCTCAAAACATCCTTATTTACAACATCTTCGTTTATTCCCATAAACTCGTTTAAAGTATTAACTCCTTCTACAGTTTTTTTTGCCTGCTCCTTTAGGAGATTTTGAAATACATCAGGCCTCTTAAACATTGAATCCCAAACTTTCATTTTTTATCACCTCACATTATTTTAATATTGTAATAAAAATCTTCGATATTCCATATGAAATAAGAATTGACATTGGTACTGTTACAAGCCATGTCAGGACAAGATTTCTAACAACATTGTATTTTACTGCATGTGGCTTCTCTGCAACGCCAATTCCAACAACTGACATATTTAAGGTTTCCGTTGAACTTACAGGAAGACCAAATTTTGCAAACGTGAGAACAGTTGCCGAGGTTATACTCTGGGCAAGAAAAGTTTCCTTAGGATTACTTTTCATAAGTCTAAATCCTGCTGTTAAAAGCGAATTTGCACCAAAGAAAAGTGTTCCCAAAATAAACAAAAAAGAGAGAAGTCCAATAACAAAAACATTCTTGGGATTAACGGCAAAATTAACATGTGAAATTATACTTGCCGTATAAACCAAACTCAATGTCTTTTCTGCATCGTTTGCTCCATAACCCATAACAAGAAAAATGGACGATATAACTTGGAGGATTTTAAAAAAAGGTGAAACCTTTGGGCTTAACGTACGCAAAATAAAATTAAAAATCTTCGTTAATACAAAAGAAACAATTAAACCTATAAATATAGAGGCAACAAGTCCTCCGAAAACTTTTATAATTTCAAATGTATTAATTTGTGTGTGCACTTTACTTGCAATAGCACTTCCCACAAGTGCACCAACAAATGTGTAAGAAATACTAACAGGATATTTAATTTTTTGGGCAACTACAACCCAAATCATTGTCGCAATAATAGCACCATACAACATAGGAAGAGTTATGAATTGCATTGGAATTATCTTAGTACCAAGAGTTTTTACAACTTCGGTTCCAAAGATAAGTGGAGCAATAGTCAAAGACAAAAATAGTAATATTACTCCAAAAAGAGGATGTATGAAATTTGAAGAAATAATAGATCCAAGCAAAACTCCGCCATCGTTTGCTCCCATTAATATCTGGAAAACACCAGCTATAATTAAAAAAACTAAAAAACTTATATTGTTCATGGTTTAAAATAATAACACAAATTGGGTTTTTGTCAAGAGTCTTGTGATCTTAGAGTTTTGAAATTGAACTTGTTAAGAATTCTTTAAAATCGGTTTCAAGCGAATATAAATTCTTTTGTAAATTTACAAAAACTTTATTGCCTACGATATTAAATGCGAAATCCCCGTTTACAATTACAAAATCAGCCACTTCTACAAGTTTTTTTGCCTCTTCCTTTATGGATACTCCATCTTTTCCAACAAAAAGAAATAGACTTGGCTTCATTATCCTATAAAAAATATTTCCTTCAACAATTACAGGGTCATCTAAAGTTTCAATAAGCTCTTTAATATGAATATTTATATACTCAAAGTCACCCTTTGCCCAAAATACATGCTTTGCATTTTCAAGGAGAAAATATGTGTCTTTTCCAAAAGGTGCGGTCTTAAATGTCTCCTTAGTAATCCCTAGTCCATGGATTAGATTATTTGTAATTTTAATAGCAACAAAAGTTTTCGGAAATAATTTTAGAATTATTCGCGCAAGTGTAGTCTTCCCGACATTACTTTTGCTTCCGCCTATAAGAACGATTTTTTGCATTTTTATTCTCAAATTCAAATTTTACGCTTCCGTCTTCTAAAACAAGATATGCTTTAAAGTTTTTTCCTTTTACCGAAATAAAATCTGAAATGAGTTCTGTTTTATGATCTTTTAGAAGTTTCTTAACCTCGTCTCGTTTGATTTCCCTTCCTCCCATCACCTTCTTTATTCTAAAGGTACACTTTCCTGGGTAGTTTTCACAGGCATAGACTGTCTCTTTCTCATAAACTTGACTACCACATTTAGGACAGGTACCAAGAGGTTCACTATTTGTAATGGTTTCTTCCTTTGGCTTTTCGAATATAAATGAAACTTTATTATCAACAAGTTGAATTTCTGCATCAAAATATTTTTTCCCATTTGAAAGTATCCTTTTTAGTTTAACCCGATTACCATTAAGTAGCTCCCTTGCCATATCTCTTGTAATTGTTTTATTTTTTAATTTTTTCCATATTACAAAATCACAAGTTCCTTTTTCTACGTTCTCACAGGTAAAACCTTTTGGAGTTTCATAAACTTGACCACCGCATTTAGGACAAACACCAACAGGTTCTTTCGAGCCTGTCTTTATATGATAATCACCACTATATGTTTTTACTTTTAGAACGATTTTAGTGGTTAGTCCTTTTATCCCCTCCATAAACTTATCAACATCGTATTTGCCCTTTTCTATTCTTAATAGTTTGTATTCCCACTCCCCAGTGAGAGCAGGAGAAAGGAGTTCTTCAACTTTCACATGTGAAACAAGTTCAATGAGCCTCATTCCTTTCTCTGTTGGCATAAGCAATTTTCCAACTCTTTCAACATACCCAACCTCAATAAGTCTTTCTATAATTTGTGCTCTTGTTGCAGGTGTACCAATACCTTTTTCTTTAAGTGCCTCTTTCAATTCGTCTTCTTCAACAAAACGACCCGCATTTTCCATCGCAGACAAAAGTGTTGCATCAGTAAATCGTGAAGGTGGTTGTGTTTCTTTCTCAAGTATTTTCAAATCTCTCACAAGGACAATATCATCTTTTATGAAAGTTGGATATTCTTCTTTTTCTTTCCCATACACCTTTTGGAAGCCGGGTTCTATAAGGAAATTAAGCGATGATACAAAATGATTATCCATAACTTTAGTTGTAAGATTTATCTTTTTGGTTTCTGAATAAGGATAAAAAACTGAAAGGAATCTTCTTATAATTAAATCAAAAATCTTTTCTTCATCCTTAGTTAAATCTTTTAAATTTGAGAAATCTCCTGTCGGAATAATTGCGTAGTGGTCTGTTACTCCTTTATCGTTAATAATTCTAGCCGTAAAATTTATCCCTATTTGAAGGATCTCTTTCGCAAACAAGTCGTATGGCTCAAATTTAATTGCCTTTATTATTTGCGGAATGTATGTCTTTAAAGTACTCGGCAAATATCGTGAATCAGTCCTCGGATAAGTGATAAGTTTTCGCTTTTCGTAAAGATTTTGGGCAATATCAAGGGTTCTCTGTGCAGAAAATCCAAAAGTTTTGTTTGCATCTCTTTGAAGTTCAGTTAAGTCATAGAGCAGTGGTGGAGGTGTTTTTATAACATTTTCCTCAACGCTCTCAATTATTCCATTTTTTCCTTTCACATTTTTTAGGATATTCTCTAAAATCTCTCTTTTCTTAAACTTTGTCTCGTTGTCTTTTATATAAGTCCCGCTATAAATAAAATTATCTTTATCGAATTCAGCTTCTAATTCGAAGTATTTTTCACTTACAAAACTTTTTATTTCTTTTTCTCTTGCGACAATGATATTCAATGTGGGAGTTTGAACTCTTCCTAAAGACAACAGATCTCCCCATCTTCTTGTAAATGCCCTTGTTGCATTTATTCCAACAAGCCAATCTGCTTCTTCTCTTGCAAATGAAGCTTTCCCAAGATTATCAAATTCGCTTGCATCTCTCAGATTTTTGAACTCTTTTGTAATCTCTTCTTTTGTCATTGAAGAAAGCCACAATCTTTTAAGATTTTTACCTTTAGGATTCACCAAGAGTAAAATTTCTCTAAAAATGAGTTCTCCTTCTCTTCCTGCATCACATGCATTTACGATGGTATCAATATCTTTTCTTTGAATGAGTTTTTTAAGAACATTAAATCTATCTTTGGTATCTTTCTTGGGCTTGAATTTGAATTCCTCAGGAATAATTGGAAGATCTTGTAAAGTCCAATAACTAAGTTTTTTGTTGTAGTCTTCTGGCTCGTATAGTTCACAAATGTGTCCCAAGGACCATGAAATTACATATCTTTCGTTTTCAAGATATTCTTTTTCGTCCTTAAATTTTCCAAGCGCTTTTGCAATATCTCTTGCAACTGTTGGCTTTTCTGCAATAATAAGCGTTTTCACGATTTAAATTATATTGATTAAACAGATTTTACAAAATAAAAAATATTAGCCCCGCTTGAGCGGGGCATTAAAAGTGTTTAGATTACTCTCTTAGCCAACTACTTTAACATTTACTGCCTTATCGCCTTTCTCTGTTTTCTCAATCTCAAACTCTACCTTTTGACCTTCCTTTAACGTCTTGTAACCACTTGACTGAATTGCTGAGAAATGCACAAAAAGATCCTTACCACCATTGTCTGGGACAATAAACCCAAAACCCTTCTGAGAGTTAAACCACTTAACTCTTCCTGTCAATTTTTCCACTTCTAAAATACCTCCGTAAAAAATTCCGCAATTTTTGCGGTTAAAAAATTATAATACGAATCAAAAAATTTGCAATAAAAAATCTAACTATCTTTCAAAAATTTCTTTCCCTTAAGTTCCTGAGGTAAGTAGTCCTCGCCTTCAACTTTATCACGAGGATAGTCGTGTGGATATTTATAATCTTTTCCATAGCCAAGTTCTTCCATTAATTTAGTAACAGGATTCCTTAACTTCAATGGAACTTCTAATGAACCAGTTTTCTTTATCGTTTCCATAATCTCAATCTCCGCAAGGTAAAGACTATTATCTTTTGGCGCTTTTGATAGATACGCACAGGCTTCAGCAAGCAATAAATAGCCTTCAGGCGGACCAATTACATCAAATCCCTGAAAGGCAGACACTGCAATCATTAGTGCCATGGGGTCTTTTAAACCAATATCTTCAGATGCAAATCGAATCATTCTTCTTGCGATATAAAGAGGATCTTCTCCTGCTTCAATCATTCTATACATGTAATATAGCGCTGCATCCGGATCACTTCCTCGCATACTTTTTATGAATGCCGAGATGAGATCGTAATGAGCTTCTTTTCCATAAGAAAGAGTTACTACTGAATACTCTTGTGCTATTTTGAGAGTCACAACTCCGTCTTTCGCATTCTTTGAAACATTTTCAAGGATGTTAAGAGCCTTCCTTGCATCTCCATCTGAAACTTGTGCAATAAAATCAGACACTCCTTCTTCAAATTTCAAACCTTTTAGAACTTCGTCTTTATTAATTGCATTTTCAATAATCTTCTTTATTTCAGCATCCGTGAGCTTATTAAAAACAAATACAGAAAGCCTCGAAAGTAAAGCATTATTGACATAAAATGACGGATTTTCAGTAGTAAGTGCAATGAGTATAATCTTTCCCTGTTCTATGAACGTTAGAAAGGCATCCTGTTCTTTTCGATTAAAATGCTGAATTTCATCAACAATAACAACAGGTGTTTCTTTCACAAAAAGGTTTTCTTTGGTAAGGTCCTTTAGAAGTTTTTTAACATCTTTAATGTGCTCAGTTGTTGCTGAGATTGTTATGGTCTTTCTTCCCTGTGTTAAAATTTGTGCAATGGTTGTCTTTCCAGAGCCAGGTGGCCCCCATATTATAAAGGAGGAAAGTTTACCACTCTTGAACATATTAAAAAGGGGAGCACCCGGTTTAACAAGGTGCTCCTGCCCTACAAATTCCTCAAGTGTTTTAGGTCTTACCCTTACGGGAAGCGGCTCTAATTCCATCTAAATCTCTTCTATTTGTGCAAGTTGTTCTAAGACAAAATTCCTAATCTCCTCAGGCGTCTTATTCTCATAAACCACTTTTCCGTTGAGAATTATGGGAACAAGCGCCTCAGTGCCAATCCCCGTTTCGTCGTTTTTCTTTACCTCGTAAATAACTTTGCCATTTTCAAATCTTTTATAAACCTTTTTTCTTCCAGAATATTTTCCTCTTTTTGCAATTGATGTGCCGTTTACTTCAACAATATCCATTGCAAAATCTATTGTATCAGCGTTAGAAATAGAAGTCCCCACTCCAAAACCATCCACAACACCGGATTCTACAAGTTGTTGTACAGTTTCTTCATCAAGTCCACCAGAGACAAGGATTTTTACATGATCAAAACCACGTAGGTCAAGTTCCCAACGGACTTCTCTTGCAATATCAACGATATTTCCGCGGCGTGATCCTGGCGTGTCCAGTCTTACACCGTAAAGATGCTTTCCTATTGTTTGCGCTGCAAGAAGAGACTCAAATTTTTCGTCTTGGAACGTATCAACAAGTGCAAGCCTTGGGACTGACGGATCTATAATTTCATCAAATGCCTTTACTGCTTCAACAATTCCTCCCATATTTATAATTAGCGCATGCGGAATCGTACCCGTTGGAGGTTTTCCTATTGTACTTGCACCAATCAAACTTGAAACCGCATCACAACCGCCAATGTATGCTGATCTATCAATCATTGGTGCAATCGCAGGATGCATTCTCCTAATTCCAAACGAAAGAAGAGATTTGTCTTTTGCTATTTTTCGAAGCCTTGCAGCCTTTGTTGCAATTCCAGATGCTTCACAAATAAAACCAAGGATTGGAGTTTCAAATCGAGCAAATTCAAGATACGGCCCCTCTATAACCATTACAGGCACAGGATATCCTCTTACATCCCTTGCCGTAAAAATGCTTCCCTCAGGAAGTGCATATAGGCTAACATTTTTCCCTTCAAGAACTTCTATTACCTCAGGAAGTCCTACAAATACACCCCAAGGATATTTAAGTCCCTGCACAGTAAAATCAGCAACAACATTGTTATTAATACCTTTCTTTTTTAAAATTTCTTCGGTTCTTGTAAAATAAACATCAGTTGTTAAACCTTCTTTTATCTCTTTTTCACTTGCAATAAACACATTCAACCTCCTTCAACTATTTTTTCACATCCATCGCTCTTGCAAGAATAAGGACTGCATCCTTTCTTTTTATAGGGTCGTTTGGATAAAACATAAGTTGCATATCGGAAACAGACCCCTGTATTATATTCAAATCAAAGGCTGTTCCAATCTCTTTATAGCCAAAATAAGTATAAGGAACATCAGAGAAAGGAGACACCGCATCAGGCTTTGCTAGTGAGAGTGCTCTCATAAGAAGTGTAACAAATTCCCCTCTTGAGATTACACGAGTTGGAGCAAATTGGTTAGAGGAAATTCCTTTAATTATCCCCCTCTTAACACCTTCTTCAATATAATTATGAGCCCAATACGTAACGCTTACATCAGAGAAAGATGAAGTTGAATAGTCTTTAGGTGTAATTCCAAGTGCTCTTAAAATAAGGACTGTTGCCTCGGCTCTTGTAAGGTTATTATCGCTCCTGAATGTGTTATCGGGATACCCTTTTACAATTCCTTTATCAACAAGCACCTTTAGATATTTTGAAACATAGTAATCGTTTACGTCTGAGAAAACAGGCGTAAAACTTGGAGTTCCAATCGTGAAATTGGTTGTTGCCTCAACTCCATAGTTATTGACAAGATAAAATTTTACAGTATATGTCCCTGTATCAACCTTTTTGCCTTTTGAATCAACCATATCCCAGGATACTGAAAACGCCTTTGTACCATTCGCAGGAATGTTAACCTCAGTTATAACTTGAGCAAACATTCTTGCAATTCCCCATTTAAAGATAATCGCGTTGCCCTTCATGATAACAAAGTCGTAAATCTGCGAAGTATTGAATTTCAGAGTAATAGGCGAATCAGAAGTATTCGTTACGGTAAAAAGAAATCTCACTGTCTCATTCAAGGCATACTCATTTCTATCAGTCACAACCTTACCTACAAGAGGCAGATTTGCAGATTTTCCATTAGCTACACTTGTAAAAGTCATAAACATCACCAATAAAGCAATTAAAATTTTCTTCATTCTTATCACCTCCATTAATTAGATATCCTATTCTCCTCTTTTGTTCCATTAAAATGCTTCCCCCGGTTTCAAAATAAGGCATGTTGAACGAGTTTCTTTATCAACCATTTCCTTAAATCTTTCGATATCAACAGAAATTATATCCCAGGTATTATAATGCATAGGGACAACATACTTGGGATGAATCATCTTTACTGCCATAAGGGCATCGTTTGCATCCATTGTAAAATAACCACCAACAGGTAAAAATGCAATATCAATAGAAAATTGGGATCCTATAATGCTCATATCAGAAAAGAGTGCCGTATCGCCTGCATGATAAATCGTCAAGTCATCCAGTTTTATAACATACCCTACAGAGACCCCTCCGTATATCAAATTTCCATTTGCATTAATGGAAGAGGTATGAATTGCCTGAACCATTTTTACCGAAAATTTATCAAAATAAACAGTCCCACCTATATTCATCAAGACAAGATTTTTAACACCTTCCTTCCCAAGATAATGTGCAACTTCATAAATTGCTATAACAGTTGCGTCATTATTCTTTGCAATTTGAATAGTATCCCCAAGGTGATCCGAATGTCCATGTGTTACAAGAATATATTTTGTGTTGCACTCTTCAACTTTCATTGGATTTAAGGGATTACCTGTAAAAAATGGATCAATAACGATGTTCCCAAAATCGTTAATTATCATAACTGTTGCATGTCCTAAATAAAGAATCTTGCTCATATTAACCCTCCTTTATTTTGCAATTCTTTGAAGAATGTATCAAGTTCTTCATGAATTACAAAATCAAACATATAATCCATTGAAGTTTTTGTTTTATTTACAAGAATTTTAGAACCTCTTGCAAATTGAACAAGGGTATTTGCAGGATAAACTTCTAAAGATGTACCAAGCGCCAAGAAAACGTAAGAATCAGAAACACAACTTGAAGCCTTATCAAAATCAATTACTGGCTCGCCAAAAAATACAACATCAGGTTTAATTATTCCACCACATGATTCACAATGAGGCACAACGTTCTTCTTTATTAATTCTTTCATTCGATCAAAAGAATACTCTTTTCGACAATTTAAACAGTGAGATTTCTCTACACTTCCGTGCAAATGGATCACATTTTTAGATCCGGCTTTCTCGTGTAAAAAATCAATATTTTGAGTAACAATGCAAACAGGACATTGGCTCTCAAGGTTAGCAAGAAATTTGTGAGTAAATGTTGGCTCTGCTTTTTCAAAAACTGGATACATTTCTCTTGCAAAATCGTAAAAAGGCTTTGGATCATGGAGAAAGTAATATATGTCAAATACATTTTCACTATAAAGTCCCTTCGTATAAATGCCTGTTTCTCCTCTAAAATCGGGGATTCCTGCATTAACCGATATACCTGCACCTGTCAAAACTGAAATACTTTTAGCATTTTTTAAAACCGCAAGGACATCATCAATCATAGGCTCTTTATTTTTTCGACGACACTTGCTATACTTTGTGCTAACTCATTATCAAAGTTCTCGGAAACCCGAAGTGACTCTTCGTAGTGCAAAAGCGCTTTGTCCTTGTCTCCCAGATAAAAGTATGCCTCCCCAAGGAAGAATTGGGATGTAAGATAAGTATAAGGATTTTTCGTTTTGTCAATATCGCTAATAATTTCTTCAATATGATCTCTCACTTCAGAAATAAGTTGTGGGTCATTTTTAAGAAAGAAAAGTTCCCTTAAACACACTGAAATTTCGTAATGTATTCTTATGAAACTCTCCTTGTGAGTATCCTTAGGGAAGTAATTCAGTGCCTCTTCAAAATAACCCAGTGCATTCTCAAGTAGTTCTATCTTTGTTTTTTCATCAATATCTTTAAGTCTTGACTCGTTAAGGTAAAGAGTGCCAATATTAAAAAGTGTTGTCGCATAATCTTGGGGATCTTTATCTTTGTAGATATCAAGGACATATTTGTAGTGTTCAAGTGCTTCTTCATAAAAATCTTTATCTTCCTTTAAAAGGGCAAGTTCCAAAAGAGACGATGCAATGTGCGAACGGGTTGATGCAATATCAAGGAGATCGTCACTTTCGAAGTAGTTAAGACTTTCTCTAAAGGCTTCTATCGCTTTCTTAAGAAACTCTTCCTTTTTCTCAAGATCCCTTTCAAATTTTCCCAAAATAAAGTTTGACACACCAATGCCATGGTAAATGAGCCCTATAATCTTATTATCCTCTGCCTCATCCTTTAGTTTTAGCGCTTCCTCAAAATACTTAAGAGCCTCTTTTATGGATTCAATTTCCTTTCCTAAAAGATATGTATTTGCAAGATTATAATAAACCCTTACAAGTTTAGATTTATGGTCTGTATCCTTTAGAAGCTCAACTGCATTAAGATAGTGCTTTGCTGCTGTTTCAAGATTATAAAGAGGATCCTCAATGTGAGCAAGTTTATAAAAGACAAATCCCTTGTTAGATTCAATTTCCGCAAGGTCCTCTTTATTTTCAACGGTTTTTGCAATTTTCAGAGCCTCATCAAAGTTAAGTAGGGCGCTTACTATATTCTCACGCTCATCACCAAGGTCAGAAAGTAACAAATATGTCAATCCCAAATTCATAAAAATACGCAGTCTCTCGTAAGAAGACTTTGCATTCTTTAACTCTTCTTTTAATGACAAAATTGAATTCAAAAGTTCGTCGTAATTTTCCATTTTTTCATCTCCTCACAGAAATTATACTACTTATGCAAATTTAAGGGAAACTACTTTTGAAACACCTGCTTCTTCCATTGTAATACCGTAAAGTATATCGGCTTTTTCCATTGTCTGCTTGTTGTGTGTAATTACGATAAGTTGAGATTTTTTTGACATACTTTCAAGGAGTTTTCCAAATTTGTAGACATTTTCATCATCAAGAGCAGCATCCACTTCGTCCAAAACATAAAAAGGTGAGGGGTTTACTTCAAATATAGCAAAAAGAAAGGCAAGTGCAACCAAAGATTTCTCACCACCCGACAAAACGCTTAGTGGTTGTTTTTTCTTAAATGGAAGTCTTACGCTTATCTCAACTCCCTTAACCTCAGAAAATTCATCTAAGATTTTTTCTATCTTTGCTTCTCCTTCTCCAAAGATTTCAAGAAATATTCTTTCAAAATGCTTATTCAGAGCATTAAATGTCTCTTCAAATTTTTCCTTTATGGTGTGCTCAAGCTCATTTATGTACTTTTCAAGTTCTTTCTTTGCATTTGCTATATCATCAAAAACAACTTTCTTCTCCTCATAATTCGCCTTCAATTCTCCTTCTTTGTCAACGGAAGTAAAATCAAGAGGTTTAAGGTTTTCAATTTCACTTTTAAGTCTCTCAATTTCTTTCTTCAGGCTCTCTTCTGATAACTCGTTACTTACGGGCGCTTCCTTAAGACCTTTTTCTTCTAATTCATTTATGATGCTTCCAATACCTACTTCAATTCTTGCAATGTTTAGTTCAATCTTTTCTATGACCCCATGGATTGATTCTTTCTCATCATTCAATTTTTCAAGCATTACTCTTAAATTTCCTTCCTCAACTTTTTTCAAATTCAACTCATCTTTTATTTTTTCGATTTCCTTTGAAACTGAAAGAAGTTCTAATTCAGATTCGTTTAAGAGTGCAATTTCATTATTTAAAGCATTTTTCTTTTCTTCGATCTCTTTTAGAATTTTTTCGTATCTTTTATCAATTTCTATAAGATCCCTGTCTATACTTTCAATTCTTTTACTTAAATCATTATTTTCATTTTCAAGATTTTGAATTTTAAGCTCTATCTCGCGCTTCTTAATTGACAACTTCGATATTTCATCTTTTAATTTGTCAGTTTCGCTTCTTAGACTTGATAGCTTTGAGAAGTCGAATGAGGCTTTGAATTTTAACTTTTCTGCACGTTCATTCTTAAGGTCCGTCAATAACTTTTCGAATTTCTCAATTTCTATTTTGTTATTTTTTAATTCGTCTTCAAGCTTTTCTCTTTCAAGAATTTTTCTTTCTGTATCTTTTGCCAAATTTAACTCGTTTAGTAAATTTCTTCTCCTGTTATCAAGGATATTCAAATCGTTCTTTTCATTTTGAACAATAACTTTAAGTGACTGTAGCTCTGTTAAGAGTGCATTATACTGATGCTCTTCCTCGATATTTATTCCTGAGCTTTTTTCTACCTCAAATGGCGAAAGGACAACATACCCATCGCCTGTAACAATTTTTCGTATAAAAATTTTTTTGTATAACGCCTTAAATTTTTCAATCGCTTCCTCAAGTGTTTCTGTGTAATAAATTCCCAAAAGAAATTTGCTATCAATTCCTATAACTTCGCCTATTGGCTTAAGTCCCCACTGAGCATCACTTAGATCTCCGAGAGGAACATCTATAAAAAATCTTTTCGCATTTTCTTTTCTAATATCTTCAACCGATTCAACTACAACACCTTCAAAATAATCCTTCAAACCAAAAAGGTTTTTATTAATGCCAAGAATTTGTCCAAGTGTACCATTTTTGAACGAGGGAATTGTTGCACTATCGAGAATATTTTTGAGAGTTTTAATTCTAAACTCAAGCACTGCAATCTCTTTTTCTTTATCAACTATCACCTTTTTCTTTTCTTCTATTACCTTATTTACCTCTTCAAGTTCCAAATTAATCTTGCTTATATCTGCAGGTATTAAGTTTTTTAATGGAGCAATTTTTTGCTCAAGTTCAAAAGATCTCCTCTTAATAATTTCTAATTCTTTTTCAAAGGCGCTTATTTTTCTTTCTATTTGAATGCGCTCTGATTCTCTTTGTTCAATTTCCTCGTTAAACCTGTTGTATTCTTCTTCAAGGGCATCCCTTTGGTTTTTCTTTATTGTAAACTGTGACTTTAGAATATTTTCTTCGTTTTCAACTTGTAGAAGCTCTTCCTTCAACTTTTCAAGATTTTTCTTATTGTTTTCGATGTCAGAGTATATATAGGACTTTGTCTTCAAGAGACGTTCTTTCCTTAAGTTTTGTTCTGTAAGTTCGTTTTCTTTAATTTCAATTAGATTCTTAATTGAATCAATATCGTTTAAGATCTTATTTTTCTTTATGGTAAGGTCTTCTCTTTTTTTATTATAGGTTTCAAAGACATCAAGTTTAGCTTCAAGCTCGCTACTTAGCTTTTCATACTGACCCTTTACCTCAAGCAATTTTTCTTGAATACCAGTCTCCTCTTTTTTCTTTTCATTTAACCCAATTTTTAAAGATGAAAGCTCTCTTCTTAATTTAAAGAGTTTAAGCCCATACAATTTTTCTTCAAGAGATTTCAAATCAGACATAAGAGAATAATAAATATGGACTTTTTTTGCTTCTCTTAGAACTCTGTCATACTCATTTTTTACAGAGGAGAGCACAACTGAAGCCTTTGCCAAGTTATCTTCTGTCTCTTCAAGTTTCTTTTTTGCTTCCTCTTTACGCTTCCTTAGGTCTGTAATCCCCGCGACTCGGTCAATCATACTTTTCTTTTCCTCTGGTTTTGCAAGAAGAATTTCTTCAATTCGACCCTGTCCAACAATTGCATGTGTAAGTCCAAATATATTTGAAGACTTAAATATCTCCTGAACACTTTGGAGGCTAGAATCATTACCATTAACAATGTATTTAGTTTCTTTGCCTCTAATAATTCGCCTTTCTATGATGATCCTTGGCGTTTTAAGAGGAAGTAATTTATCTTCGTTATTGATTATAATTTTAACTGAGGCTACATTCATGGGCTCTTTACTTACGGAGCCAGCAAATATTAGATCAGAGGACTCACTTGCGCGCAAAAGTGAGAGTCTATTCTCACCAAAAAGAAACCTTATTGCATCAACAATGTTGCTCTTTCCAGAGCCATTAGGACCAACAATACAAGTGAGTCCCCTTCCAAGAATAAATTTGGTATTATTAACAAATGTTTTAAATCCAAAAATCTCGATACTCTCAATATGCATTAAAACCCTTGTATATATCCGTTTTCATCAATATTAAGTTTTGTTGCAAGTGGTTCTTTGGGAAGCCCTGGCATTGTGTTAATTTTGCCAAGGATTGGCACTATGAAGTTTGCACCCCTCAAAGCACGCACCTCTTTAACAGTTACAACAAAATTTTCTGGTCTACCAAGAAGTTTGGGATTATCGGATAAAGAACTCTGTGTTTTTGCCATACATACAAAGGCATTATCCATAGAAAGCTTTTCTATTTCTTTAAGATTTGTCTCAGCTTCATCGCTATAAACAACATCCTTTGCTCCATACATTTTTGTTGCAATTTTATATATCTTTGCCTTCACAGGTTCATTAAGTTCATACAAGAAAGATGGAATTACCTCTTTTGCATTCTCAACAACTGCCTTAGCAAGTGCTTCACCACCAACACCGCCTCTCTCATAAACATCCGATAGTGCAAAAGGAACACCTTCCTTTGAAAGTAGATTTGAAATTACTTCAATCTCCTTTTCTGTATCAGTTGGGAATTTGTTCAGTGCAACCACAACCGGAACACCAAAAGTTTTCATATTTTCGATATGCTTCTCTAGATTTGCAAAACCTCTCTTAACCGCCTCTACATCTTCGACATTCTCATCTTTTTGTCCACCGTGATATTTCAAAGCTCTAATCGATGCAACAATTACAGCTGCAGAAACTTTAAATCCACCAACTCTTGAAACTATATCTAAGAACTTCTCTCCGCCAAGATCAGTTGCAAAACCGCCTTCCACAAACACATAATCTGCAAATTGTAATGCAAGTTTTATTGAAATAACTGAGGCACTCCCATGTGCAATATTTGCAAAAGGACCCGTATGGATAAAAACGGGGTTATTTTCAAGGGTTTGGACTAAATTGGGGTTTATAGCATTCCGCAAGATTACAGCCATTGCTCCTTCTGCTTTCAAGTCCTTTGCGAAAACAGGGGATCTATCGTAAGTCATTCCTACATAAATTCTTGAAAGCCTTTCTTTAAGATCATTAAGATCACTTGAGATTCCTAAAATTGCCATAACTTCTGAAGCAACGGTAATGTTAAAACCATCTTCCCGAGGAATTCCACCCTCAATTCCACCAAGTCCAACTACTATGTGCCTTAGAGCTCTATCATTCATATCCATAACTCTTTTGAATTTGATTCTCCTCGGATCAATACCAAGAGGATTCCCTTGATAAATACTATTATCAATCATTGCACTTAGGAGATTATTTGCGTATTCTACTGCAGGAAAATCGCCAGTGAAGAGAAAGTTAATTTCTTCCATTGGGACAACTTGCGCATATCCTCCACCTGTTGCACCACCCTTAACACCAAAAATAGGGCCTAAAGATGGTTGCCTTAAAACACCTATTGCTTTATATCCTAAAAGATTTACTGCATCCGTTAAACCAATCGTAGTAGTAGTCTTGCCTTCTCCATGAGGGGTGGGAGTCATGCCAGTTACAAGGACAAGCTTACCTTGTATTCTATCAATCGATTTCAACAACCTATGATCAATTTTAGCGACATAATCTCCATAAAGCATTAAGGAATCCAAAGGAATATCAAAGTTACTTGCAATTTTGTCAATCTTCATCAATTTTGCATTTTTTGAAATTTCGTAGTCTCTCATATTCTTCTCCTTAAATAAATTTTTCTAAAATATACACAAAATGTTCAAAACTTGCAACCATTCTTTTTAAACTATTTACGCATCTCCTTCTTATTTCACTGTTAAACATATTTCTCATTAAAGCGTCTTTTGAGATTCTTTCAAATTCTCTAAAGAACATTATCGAATCTCCTAAGGCTTCAATCCCCTCAAATAAAATCTTCTGCTCATCTTTAGAAAGGAAGTGATAAATACCAAGCAAATATACCTTCAACCCGTAAAGAGCAGTCATTTGATTTTGTATTGTCTCAGTTAAGATTAATGAACTCATGTCGTGAAAAGTCTTTGAGTTATCGCCAAGATCTTTTATAAACATTTTGAAGGCATTTTTTCCAACGAAGTAGTTTAATGAGTCTTTATTCCCATCGTAGTAATTGTGATGTATTTCATATGCTATATCCCTAAAAATTGATTGTTGATAAAGATCCTTTCTTTCAATTTTAGATACATTAAGCTTTAAGATTCTAACATTCTCATCAAATCCACCAACAGAAAGTTTAAATCTATCAAACCCATGCTCACATATCAAAGTATCTTCTGTGCGCTCAATTACAAGACAATTTCCTGGACTCAGAACAAAAGGAAGTTCAACATCTTTAATTGCATCTACATTTAAAAAGTTCAACTGAAAATTGAGGTATTTCTTTAAATTGAAAGCAAAATAAGAAAAATCTTCGTAAATTGAAGGATTTTCGTAACTATATACGAATCTCAATGAAAGTCCCAAAAACACCGCAAGTTCATGAATGAGAATTTCAATATCATTTTTTAAGATTATCTTCTCAAGAGCAATAAGAAGATCATATGTCGGTAGATTTTCAGTATTTTTCAGTTTTTCAATAATTGAATCGTAGTCCATTTCAATAAAATTATAAGTAATTTCTGTAATTTTAGCATTTGAAATT
>PNIL01000051.1 GCA_002877955.1 Caldisericum exile
AGGAGGTATTTAGAAATGGCTGAATTAAAACCAAACTACACGCTTGATGAAAGGGTTATAAAAAATCTCCAGATTATCAAGTTGCACATTTATTGTTAGAAATTGCTCTTCCTCAAGATAAAGTAGTTTTTATTCAAGATGGCATCCTGTTTGCCGTTGAAAAAGATATAAAAACCTTGGTTAAAGACGAGGTTGAACTTTACGCATTAAAGGATGATTTCATTGCACGTGGATTTGATGAGAGCGAAAGTTTAGTTCCTCTTTTAACTTACGATGAGTTTGCGGAAATTGTAGAAAAGGAGCCAAAAATCATTTCTTAGAAAAACTTGGAGAGGAAATTCCTTTCCTTCCATTATAATTTATTGGAGGTGAAAAATGGAAGAATTTGATGTTATTGTGATTGGATCAGGCTCTGCAGGATATGTATCAGCAATAAGGCTTGGAGACTTAGGAAAAAGGGTTTTGATAGTAGAAAATAGAGTCTTGGGTGGTACATGTCTCAATAGAGGGTGCATCCCAACAAAGGCGATACTCAAAGCTTCCGATATATATAGGGAAGCACATGAATCAAAAATCTTCGGCATTACAGTAAATAACGTTTCATTCGATCCAAAAGGAATAAAGGTGTGGAAAGAAACGGTTGTTAAAAAACTTGTTTCAGGAGTAGACTTTCTTCTTAAAGCAAGAAAAGTCGAAATTAAATACGGAAGAGGCTATCTTATTGACGGAAATACCGTTGAAATTGAAACAGCACAGGGCAAAGAAATTTATAAAGGTAAAGATATAGTTATCGCAACAGGCTCTGAGCCTGCTATGATTCCTGCTTTTAACATTGATCATGTAAATGTTCTCACTTCAGATGATGCACTTGAGCTTACTGAATATCCTAAAAAAATGATAATTGTTGGTGCTGGGGCAATAGGAATGGAATTTGCAACATTCTTTAACTCATTTGGAACACAAGTAACAGTTGTAGAAATGATGGAAACGGTTGTTCCAACTCTTAAGGATAAAAAACTTACAACACTGATACAGAGGATATACCAAAAGAGAGGCATAGAGTTTAAATTAGGACAAAAGATTGAAAGTATTGATGTAAAAGATAATAAAGTTTATCTAACACTGGGGAATGGCGAAGTGCTTGAAACAGAAAAGGTACTTGTATCAATAGGTAGGAAGCTTAATTCCGATAATATCGGCCTTGAAAAAGTTGGCATTCAAACCGAAAAAGGAAGAATAATAGTTAATGAATATTTAAGAACAAATATTGAACACCATTACGCAATTGGAGATGTTGTAGGTGGTCTTCTTCTTGCTCATAAGGCAATGAAAGAAGGAGAAGTCGTTGCAGAAATTATTGCAGGACATGATACAAAGATGGACTATCGAGTTGTGCCTTGGGCAATATTTACAACACCAGAAATTGCTTCCGTAGGTTTAACAGAAGAAGAGGCAAAGGCACATGGAATTGATGTTGTAACAGGAGAATTTCCGTTTACAGCAAACGGGAAAGCAGTTTCAATGAACGCAACAGATGGTACTGTTAAGGTTGTTGCAAGAAGTGACACAAAGGAAATTATTGGTGCACAAATCATAGGACCTGAGGCATCGGTAATGATATCAGAACTTGCCTTGGCAATAAAGAATAAATTAACGTTGAAAGATGTTGCAGATACAATTCACACGCATCCAACACTTCCAGAAGCATTAATGGAAGCAGTGAAGATCCCATTAGGAGAAGCTGTTCATATAGTTGTAAGAAAATAAAAAATAATAAATAAAATAATCATCTTATCATTAATAGTTAAAGTACTTAAGAGAATCACAACATAGAGAGGAGGAGTTTCCCTCCTCTAATTCTATTTAATTCATCACTACGAGATTAGCTGGAATATCTTTTTTTAGGGAGTTTAAGAAGAAAAGTATATCCCTTCATTAAACTACGGAGATTCCTCGCCTTCGGCTTCGGAATGACAAATCAAAGTCACTCCGACGAATGAAGTGAGGAGAAATCACCGACTTTTAGGAGGAGTTAGAGGGGGAAACTTTGAGATCACCCCTCTAAATTAAGTACCTCCATGAACTCCACCCAGAAAAGGATTTTTTACTTTTTAATGGAAGTTCAAAGGAGGCTAATACCCCTTCGATTAATGGATTCTTAGATGTTTCTTCTACTTTTATATTATTCCTGATTTCTTACCTGCTTTCTCAAAGATTGAAAGTGCCTTGTCAATTTGTTCTTCTGTATGTATTGCAATATAGCTTGTTCTAAGAAGTGAATCGTTTGGTTGTACTGCGGGAGGGAAAACTGGATTTATATAAACACCAAGTTCAAATAATTCTTTCCACATCATAACAGTTTTCCACTTGTCTCTTATGTAAACAGGAATTATTGGTGTATTACTTGCGCCTATGTCAAATCCCAATTCTTTAAGACCTTTTCTCATCCTATTTGCAATATTCCAAAGTTCTTCAATGCGCTCTGGTTCTTCCTGTATTACCTGAAGTGACGCAAGTACAGCGGCGGCTGATGCAGGAGTCATTGCTGCTGAAAAGATAAAGGACCTTGCATAATGTTTAATATAATTAATGACTTCTTTATCACCAGCGATAAATCCGCCCAAACTTGCAAATGACTTACTAAAAGTTCCTATTATAAGATCTACTTCATTTTCAAGATTAAAGTGGTTTGCAGTACCACGCCCATTTCTTCCTAAGACACCAATCAAGTGTGCATCGTCAACCATTAAACGTGCTCCGTACTTATTTTTTAATTCAACAATTTCTGGTAGTGGTGCAATATCTCCTGCCATTGAATAAACACCATCAACTACAATTAGTTTCCCTGCATCATCTGAGATTTTGGATAAAACATTCTCAAGACTTCCAACATCGTTGTGGTTGAATCTTGCAAATTTTGAGTGATACATACTCCATTCATCAACAATTGAAGCGTGATCCTCTTTGTCCATTATTGCATAGTCTTTTGGAGAAAGAAGTGCAGAGATTATACCTAAATTTGTTTGATATCCAGTTGAAAAAACAATCACTGCTTCTTTATTTAAGAATTCTGCAAGTGCATCTTCCAAATCTCTGTGAATTTTCAAAGTGCCATTCATGAATCTGGATCCAGTTGCAGATGTTCCATATTCGTCAATGGCCTTTTTTGCGGCTTCTTTTACCTTAGGATGGTGTGTAGGTTCAAGATAATTATTTAAGCCAAGCATAATTATTTTTCTTCCTTTATATACTACTTCGGTCCCCTCTGTCCCTTCAAATGGTAAGAAATATGAATAAAGACTCTTTTCTTCTGCAACCTTTGCATTGTAAAGTGCGCTATTTTCTTTTGGGTTATAACATTTATCAAATAAATCCATTTTATCAACCTCAAACAATTTTACATTTTTTGGTATTTTTTGCAAATTAATTTTTGAATCCAAAAGGTATTACTAATTTTTGGTTCTTATAACTATCTAAGACTTTTATATATGTATAATCTTCGTCATTTTCAATTTTTACACCACTTATAACACCTTTAATAATAAATTCTTTCGGCAATGCAACAACGAATCCTTTTAAAGAATTTCCACTCAAATAGATTAAATTTTTCCCCACATTAATCTCAAACTTTGCATTAAAAAGATTTAGAAGGAAATCTGCAAAATAACTCATAGGTTTGATTTGTATTTCTTTACTTTTGGAAAGCGAAATTGCATATTTTGTAAAACTTAGTAAGGCATTTTCATACAGTGGAAAATCATAAGGATGCGAATAAAAGAGTCTTATTGTTTTAGTTTGTATAGTATAATTTACTAAATCTTTTAAAAAGTTTTCAACCTCAGTCTCTGGAACTCCCCCTTTATGCATTTCGTTTAAAGAAGCATACTCTTTATAAGATGTTATTGGAAAAGCGATGACTTGTTTTGAAACCATTGATCCAGAAAGAAATGTTCTATTTGGAACCGAAGAATTGTCACCTGTATAATAATAAGAGTTAAAACTTTCTTCCTCAAGAATGCTCGTTACAACTCTGGGGTGAACCCCATTAGGCGAAGAGTATTCCCTAATTTTGTACTTTACAATGCTCTCAAGACATTGAGTATTTTTATCGATAAAGTTTTTAATTTCATCTTTTGTGAGCA
>PNIL01000007.1 GCA_002877955.1 Caldisericum exile
GAATTTTGCTAAGTTTTTAAAAAACCGTCTTTTTAGAAATAATTTAAATCTTCTTTCTATAACTTACATTTATAGCAAAAAATGAAGTTAGCCTTCTTAAATAACTTTTCGCTTAGCATCTTGAACTTAACAAAATCTACATTTTCAATTGATAGTGTTGTGATGTTTGTTAAGCAAGATAAAAAATATTAATACCATATATTTAGAAGAATTCCTCAAAATATTAATTCAAGATTTAAATTTTTTTACTTCAAAAACTTTGAAATTATTTAAAAAAATCCAAAAAAGTGCTATAATATGACTGACCAGTCAGTCAAAGAGATTGGAAGATTTAAAGCACATTTGATAGTGATAAGTTATATTTAAAAATGAGTGCATGAGGATAGGATTTATGAGTGTGATTGTTTGTTTGATTGTTATGACTTAAATTTGGAGATATTGATGAATGAGATAAACAAAAGAGAGCAAATTATTGAAGTAAGCGAGAAGCTTTTTCTTGAAAAAGGATTCCCTAATACCTCAGTTGAGGATATTACAAACGTTTTAGGAATTGCAAAAGGGAGTTTCTACACTTACTTTTCTTCAAAAGAAGAACTATTGAAGGAAATTGTTTCAAAGACTCTTAAAAATATTTATGAAGAGTTGTCGCAATTCTCATTTGAAAACAAAGACGTCGAAAAATCTTTTGAAGAATTTGTTTCACTTAATATAGAACTTGCAAAATCTTATGGGCCATCAATTATTGTATCTCTAAGAGACTTTGGTATGTTTTTAGAAAACGGAAGCGAAAAAGCTCTTGGAAATGTAATCTTCGATAGCATCAAAAAACTCATTGAAGAATTTCTAAGAAATACCATCCAAAATGCAGACGAAGAAAGTGTCATATACATTACAGGCATTTCTCTTTCAATTTGGATAGAAACATTTTTCTTCAAAAAAGAAATTAACAAACAAAAAATGGCAAAACTCATCTTAGATGGATTAAGGAGGAGTAAATGATAGCAGTGATAGGAGGAACAGGACACCTTGGCAATGTCCTTATAAGAGAACTTCTAAAAAGAGGAGAAAAAGTAATTTGCATAGTCCCAAAAGGTGAGGATCTTACTCCACTTAATGGGCTTGACGTTGAAGTTAGATTTTCCGATATAACTGATTTTGAAAGCATAAATAAGATGCTTTTTGGTGTTGATTACGTTTATCATACAGCAGGCATTGTCTCGATAATCAAAGGAGAATGGGAAAAGTTGTACAAAGTAAATGTTTTGGGTACGAGGAATGTGGTTGAAGCATGTATCAAAAACAAAGTTAAGAGGCTTGTCTATACAAGTTCGATTCACGCATTTAAAGAGCCACCTAATCAAGTACCTATAACAGAGGGTACTCCACTTGATCCTGAATATGGTGAATATGCAAAGTCTAAAGCGCTTGCAACTATTGAAGTGCTTAAAGGTGTAGAAAATGGGCTTAATGCAGTAATAGTTGCACCTACTGGAATTATTGGTCCATATGATTTTAAGATATCAGAAATGGGAACACTTATTCTTAAATACATAAAAAGCAAAGTATTTTTCTATGTTGATGGTGCTTATGATTTTGTTGATGTAAGGGATGTTGCAATAGGTGAAATCCTTGCAATGGAAAGAGGAAAAACGGGTCAAATTTATATTCTTTCAGGAGAAAAAATAACTGTTAAAGAAATTCTCAACACTCTAAGAAGCATTTCAGGAAAGAAGATTCCACATATAAAAATCCCATACTCTTTTGCCAAATTCACTGCACTTTTAACTCCTATTATTTCACGAATCACACATGAAAAGCCTCTTTTTACCCTTTATTCTCTTTCGGTTCTCAAATCAAACTGTAATGTGCAAAAAGACAAGGCAACCAGAGAGTTAGGATACTCATCAAGGCCATTACAAAAATCACTCAAAGATGCATATATGTGGTTTAAAGAAAATTATAGAGGGAATAAGCCTTTTAAGAAACTTTCACCGAATGTATTGCAGTAATTTTAAACGTAAGATAAACTTTTCCTCCTAACTGTATGTTTAATTCCTCAAAGGATCTTTTAGTAATAAGGGCATTAATGCAAAAGTTTTCAGCAATTTTTACCGTGATTGTTGCAATTCCATTTTTATTTACAATTTTATAAACAATTCCTTCAAATTGATTTCTTGCAGAAGACTGAAAAGGAGTTTTTGAAAGGGTTATATCCTGTGGATGAATAAATACCACAACACTATCTCCCACGTTGTATTCTTGCAAAACATAAATATATTCATTTCCAATATCTATCTTTGAAATATTCCCTTCAACTTCTATGACATAACCTTTTATGACATTTACACCTGTAAGATAGGCAACCTCAACATTCTCAGGGGTGAAGAAAATTTCAGAAGGTTCTCCGATTTGAAGTAACTCACCTTTACTTAAAACGGCAATTCTATCACCTACGATACTTGCTTCATCAAGGCTATGTGTTACAAAAAGAGCACTTTTTTTAAATGTTTTTATAATTTCTTTTATTTCAAATGCAATGCGCTCCTTTTCTCTTGGTGAAAGTTGAGAAGTTGGCTCATCAAAGAGGATTAAAGGTGGATCAAGAATAAGCGTTCGTGCAATGGCTACCTTTTGTTTTTCTCCACCACTCAGTTCTTCAGGATATCTTTTGAGAAGACTTTCGAGTTTAAAAAAATTGACAAGTTCGTTAAATCGGGTTGAAGCATCTTTAACAGACCTAAAACGCAAGCCAAACTTTATATTTTGCTCAACATTTAAGTGAGGAAAGAGCGCAAGCGTCTGGAATATATATCCTATGTTTCTATCTTCAGGTTCTTTTCTTGCAATGTCAATCCCGTCAAGGATAATGCGACCTTTATCTATGGGTAAAAATCCTGCAATGGTGTTAAGTAGTGTTGTTTTTCCAGACCCATTTTCCCCAAGTATTGCAATAATTTCGCCTTTGTTTAATTCTATGCTTATATCTTTTAAAGAAAATTTGCCAATATGTGCATAGAGATTTTGTATCGAAAGTAAAACACTCATTTTACTCTCCTTCCAATTATTCTGAGGATGACAAAAATAAGAAGGGATATTATAAGAAGGGTCGCAGCAATTGATATTGAAGTTTCGAGATTGTATTGCGTATAAGCATCATATATACGAATTGGTGCAGTCATTGGATAGTATGCAACAATAATTACTGCGCCAAACTCTGAAATTGCTCTTGCGAATGCCGAAAGAAATCCAGAAATAATATGTCCTTTTATAAGAGGAATATTAACAAGAAAAAAAGTATGCAATTCGCCTGCACCTAAGATTCGTGATGCGTTTTCAAGAGATTGGTCCATATTTTTAAAGCCTTCCTTTACAGTATCCACAAAAAATGGGAATGAAAGATACATCATCGCAATGACAACTGCAAAACCTGTCCCCATTAATTTTATATTGAGTGTATCATAGAGAATTTTTCCAATAAGACCATCCTTTCCAAACACAAGAAGAAGGGCGATGCCAGCAACAATATGAGGTGTTGCTAAAGGTGTATCACAGATTGCTTCAATAATACTTCCAAGCTTTCCAAAGTGGTCTTTTGCAATAAGATAGGCAAGAGGGATACCGAATATGACACTCAGAATAGAGGATATAAATGCAAAAAATATGCTATTAAAAATTGCTTTTAAATTAAGTGGATCTCTCAAAGATGATACTATAAGCGTAAGTTTAGGATAAGTAATGAGCCTCAAAAGTGGAAAAATTATAAATAGTATACTAATCAAAGCAAATACCGCAAGTATCCATCTAAAAAACACTTTCATAGATTAATTATAATAAAAAAGATATTTTTTAAATATCTTTATATAAATTTGAGTGTGCCCTAAAACCTCCTTCGAAAAATGAGCAAAGAAGCTGTGACGTCAAGCAAAATGAGACATACCTAAATCTAGAGGGGCTTACGATTTTCCCCCTTCGAACTTCCCCAAAAAGAGGAGATTTCTTATTACTCGAAGGGGTAAAAGACCCCCTTCAACCATTAGAAAG
>PNIL01000044.1 GCA_002877955.1 Caldisericum exile
TATAGGTGGGGAAATGTTCGAAATTTTTATAAGAAAGGCACAAAAGTCTAATTTTCAGGATTTTTACAATCTTGTATATTTTGCTTCAGGTAAAGTCCTTGATTCTATATTTAAAGATCACACAAAAGATGTTTTAAAAGCACTTTACCAAAACGAGAAAAATCTCTATAGTTTTAAACACACAATATTCATCGAAGTAAACGGAAAAATTGGAGGACTACTTGTTGGATATGAATATAGAGAAGCAAAAGAGGAATCAATTAGCACATTCTTTAACATTATGCATTTTACAAAAGGAAACACATTTATAATCCTTAAAAACCTCATTAAGGCATACACAAAAATAGGAAAGGTGTTAAGGGATGAATACTATATATCAAATGTTGCCATATACCCAGAATTTAGAGGAAGTGGTCTTGGTACAAAACTTATGCTCTATGCAGAGCAAACTGCATCAAAAAGGAATTTAAAATATCTCTCGCTTGATGTTGAACGTGAAAACGAAACAGCAATAAATCTTTATAAAAAATTAGGATACAAAATCACAGAAGAAAAAACACTCGATCTTGGAGAAGTTTTCAGCTTTTTTAGAATGGTAAAAGAGATTCGATAAAATCGTTTTGACTTTTACAGTTACTGATATAATATCATCGTTATGAAAATTTTTGACCTTTTTAACGCTTGGCTTTTAAAAATTTTCACAAAAGGTAAAGAAACAAGGAAACAAATAGGTTATCTTGAGGCCTGGGTAAGTATCATAGGAAATGTTGCCCTTGCTTTTTTCAAATTTGTTGCAGGAATATTCCTCAATAGCCTTTCGCTAATTGCCGATGCGTGGCATTCACTTTCAGATGTCTTAACTTCAGTTATTGTCCTTGTAGGATTTAAGGTCGGCGAAAAGCCTCCGGACAAAGAGCACCCTTTCGGACATGGAAGATTCGAACTTTTGGCTACTTTTTTAATAGCGCTATTGCTTGGAATTGTAGCATATGATTTAGGAAAATCTGCAATATTTAGGATTATAAAGCCAGAGCATGTAGAATTTAATTTGATAATACTCATAGTTTTGATTCTATCTGCTTTATTTAAGGAGTGGATGGCGCACTTTTCAATATTCTTGGGACGAAGAATAAACTCAAGTTCACTTATCGCAGATGCATGGCACCACCGATCTGATGCAATTGCAACACTGTTTGTTGCAGTTCCTCATATTCTCGAAGTTTGGGATATACAGGGTAGATGGTATTCTTGCGTTGGGTGTTGCCTTACTCATTGTATGGGTTGCAGTTCAACTTCTAATAAGTTCAAGCAATTCTCTTATAGGAGTTGCACCAGACCCTAATCTAATTAATAAGATACACGATGCCGCTTTTACAGTCCCGGGGGTTACAAACATCCACGAGATTTACGTGCATGATTATGTCACAAACAAAATTATATCACTACATGTAGAAGTCAAAGACGACCTAACCGTTGAGGAAGCACACAATATTGCAAATTCAGTAGAAGAAGTCGTTCAAAAGGCAACAGGCGCATACAATGTTACTGTGCACATAGACCCATTGGGAAGAACAAGGAAAGAGGAAGAAAATAAATCCTAAATCTTTCGCACTTTTATGGCTTTTTCAGGGCAGGTCTGCACGCACACGGCACAGCCATCACACAGAAACTCATCAATCTGAACCTTATGATCCTCCGTTACATACATTGCAGGACACGCAATTTCATTTATGCAATTCATACAACCAGTGCACTTTTCAAGATCAACAACAAAGGTATATTTTTTCTTTGGGACAATAAGCGCACACTCCCTCTTTGAAATTACTACACTCACGCCTTCTGTATTGAGTGCCTCTTTTACGGCTTCAGTTGACATTTTTAGATTATAAGGATCAACCGTTTTCACATAATCAACACCAATTCCCTTAACAACACTTTCAATATCAATTTTTCTTTTGCCCTCTTCGTCAAGACCTGGGTTCGGCTGAGCGCCTGTCATTGCGGTAGTCCTATTATCAAGAATAACTAATGTAAAATTGTCTTTGTTGTGAACCGCATTTACAAGCGCAGGAATCCCTGCATGGAAGAATGTTGAATCGCCTATGAAAGCAATGACTTTCTTACCAGAAAATTTTGATAATCCCGATGCAGTGCCTACACTTGAACCCATCGAAAGAAGATAATCAGCCATATTAAATGGTGCATTTATGGAAAGCGTGTAACACCCAATATCGTTTGGATAAATTGCATCAATCCCTAATTCATTAACTGCTCTTTTCACTGCATCATACATCCCCCTATGTGGACATCCTGGGCAAAAAACAGGAGGACGTACTGCAAGTGGCAACTCTGTCTTTAATGGTTTTGGCCGTTCGAAGTTTAATCCTAAAATATGCTCCAAGGCGCTTTCTATTATATCCTGGTTGTATTCATAGGCAATTGGTAATGTTCCATCAAGTTTTCCATAAACTTTTTTATTTAGTCCATATCTTCCAAGAATATAATAGATCTCTTTTTCCATTATAGGATCGACTTCTTCAACAACAAGGATTTTCTCTTTATTTTTCATTGCTTCCATCACAAGTTTCTCAGGGAAAGGATAAGTAAGCGTAAGTTTAAGAACCATTGCTTTGAGGTTTCTTTCGGCAAGTGCATCCATTACGTAATTGAAAGAAACCCCAGATACGATAATAAGAAGCCCTGTATCAATTTTGCCGTCAACCTCAATCAGTTTGTTAAATACGCTTTCGTTTGCAATATATTCTGCCTTTTTGAGTTTTTCTATGATTTCTCCCTTTGATCTGTATGCATTGGAAGGTACAGGCACTAGTTTTGCTGGATCTCTTATAAACTCGCCTTGAGGAAAATTTGTAAATATATCGCCCAGTTCAACTACACCTCTCATGTGGGCAACACGGGTTGTAGTTCTAAAAAGAATCGGAAGCCTTACCTTCTCTGAAACCATAAAGGCATAAGGCATTAAGTCTTTCATTTCCTGTGGAGTTGACGGTTCAATGAGCACTACATTCCCCAGTCTTGCATAATGCCTATTATCTTGTTCGTTTTGCGAAGAAAACATTGAAGGATCATCTGCTGATAATACAACAAGCCCACCCCTAATATCCGTATAGGCAAGTGACATAAACGAGTCCGATGCAACGTTAAGCCCCACATGTTTAAACCAAACAAAACTTCTCAACCCCGATACAGAGCCAGATGCTGCAACTTCAAGCGCAACTTTTTCGTTTACAGAAAATTCAAAGTATATACCTAATTCCTTGTAAATTTCATAAAAGGTATCGCCAATTTCAGAGGAAGGTGTACCGGGATATGTTGCTGTAACTGCAACTCCACCCTCAATTGCTCCTCTAACAACGGCCTCATTTCCAAGCAAAAATAACCTTTCTCCACTTTTTTTAGAAATCAATGGATGCATTTTTCCACCCCTTTCCTATCATGCCACCACATTTTATATGAAAATTACATTTTTAAAAAATAAAAGGAGGGCTTTTTACACCCTCCCAATTATAAAAGTTAGAATTTTACTTTCTTGTTGAAATGCCAAGAAGTTGATATACAAGACAAAAACCAGTAAGACCGGTAACAAGCGCAATAACACCAATGACAATAAAAATAACCCTGAGTGTAGGATTAAGTGAAGCAAATATTGAAATAAGAATAAGCACAAGTCCTACAATTATCCTTATAATTCTGTCAACATTTCCTTCATTTGGGATAGGACAACCTTTCATTTTTTCACCTCCATTAAAATTTACTCTTTATTATACTCTTAATTTTGACTTTGTCAATTTAAACAAAAGAAAGGAAAAGAAGATAATTACTTCCTTATTTTGACTATATGGAGTGAGTTAAAAGTGGAAGCATACTTCTCTCCATAATGGCTGATGTATTATGTGTCTTCTTTACATGATTGTCATTTCGAAGTCACTCTTCCATCGATTGTCATTTCGAAGGAGCGTAAGCGACTGAGAAATCTCAATATTT
>PNIL01000017.1 GCA_002877955.1 Caldisericum exile
ATGAAGATTCTTGTTACAGGTGGAGCGGGTTTTATCGGGT
The DNA here is from genome assembly GCA_002877955.1 of Caldisericum exile. Taxonomy (GTDB): domain Bacteria; phylum Caldisericota; class Caldisericia; order Caldisericales; family Caldisericaceae; genus Caldisericum; species Caldisericum exile_A. Next base: position 41 of record PNIL01000017.1, read on the forward strand.
CAAATGTTGTAGATGCATTTGTTGAGAATGGTTTTGAAGTTGCAGTTTTGGATAATCTTTCAACAGGTAAGAAGGAGAACTTAAACACAAAGGCAAAATTTTACAACGCGGATTTAAGAGATAGAAATGCCCTTGAAAAGGTCTTTAAGGAGTTTAAACCAGAGATTGTGAATCATCATGCAGCTCAGATTGATGTAAGAAAGTCTGTTGAAGATCCAGTTTTTGATGCGGAAATTAATATTGTTGGATCAACGAACCTTTTTCAACTTGCAGTAAAGTATGAAGTAAAACGAGTTGTTTTTGCCTCAACTGGTGGTGCACTTTACGGAGAGCCAAAAGTTTTGCCTGCAAATGAGGATACACCAATTGAACCTCTTTCACCTTATGGTGTTGCAAAATACTGTGTTGAAAATTACCTAAACTACTTTAAAAGGCTCTATGGTATTGAGCGCGTAATTTTACGATATGCAAATGTGTATGGTCCAAGGCAAGACCCTCTGGGTGAGGCAGGTGTTATTTCAATATTTACAGGAAGAATCTTAGAAGGGAAACCTGTTTTTATTTTTGGTGATGGCACTCAAACAAGGGATTTTATTTATGTTGAAGATGTTGTAAATGCAAATTTACTTGCAATTGATGGGAACGAGGGTGTTTATAACATAGGAACAGGTGTTGAAACTTCTGTAAATGATATCGTAAAAGTCTTTGAAGAGGTTCTTGAAAGAAAAATTCAAGTAGAGTATTTGCCTCCTCGTAAGGGTGAAGTTTATCGCATTGCCCTTGACTATACAAAAGCTAAGCAATCTTTAGGATTCGAACCTACATATACACTTAAAGAAGGGATAAAGAAAACAATTGAATGGTATATTAGGAATTTATGAAATAAAATTTATGTAATTTTGTTTATAATATGGCGATGAAAAAAGATCAGAGGACTATAAAAAAAGAAAAGCAAGAAAACTCTGTAAGCCTTAATTTGATTGTGCTTTTCCTTGCATTTATTCCTCTGTTTTTCTCTGGGATCTTTCAAGGGGGATATTTTGCATGGGAAACATACCTTACTTTTCTTTTGAGTTTGCCTTCCGTAATTCTTTTTTCATATCTTAAATTCGTAAAGAAAGAACCATTTAAAGGCATTGAAGGGCTCAATTTTGCAATATTTTTATTCCTTTTGGTTTCGTTTTTTTCACTTTTCTTTACGGTATATTTTTATGCAACCTTAACTGAGTTTTTCAAAGTTGTCCTTTATGTGTTTATGTTTTATATTGCAGTAAATACTGTTGAAAATGAAAAGATTTATAAGGTCTCCCTTATTGTTATACTTTTTCTTTCTTTTATCCTCTCATTGATTGGTATTCTTGCATATATTGGCTACAAGCTTAATATTGGATTGCCGTTTTTTAATTTTCTTTTAGGTAGAGGCTTTGCAGTGAATGGAATTATTGCTTCAACACTCCAATATTCAAATACTTTTGGTGCATTTCTTGTGCTTCCTATGTTTATTTCAGTTGGGTTTTTCCTTTATGAGAACGCGGTTTTAAGGAAAATTTTGTATTCTTTTTTGTTTGTATTCTTTTTTATTACCTTTATTCTTACTCAATCACGAGGTGCAATCCTTACATTTTTGGCAGGTTTAATTGTATTTGTGCTTCTTCTTAAAGGAAAAGAGCGATTGTATTCGATTTTGTCTATTGTGGGGCTGTTTGTAGTAGGTGCAATTTTTGTAATGCTAAAAAAAGATGTTGTTTTTCCATATCTTGGCACATTGATTTATAAGTTTAATGTCTTACTTAATTTCTTAAAAAATGGAAGTTATGACGAATCACTTGGTGGTCGTATCTATATGATTAAGGATACCTTTAGAATTTTGAAAGACTATCCTATTTTTGGCGCAGGATTTGGCACTTACCAATATATTTATGCAAAATACAGATCAATTTATTTCTTTTCAAAGTTTCCTCATAGCCTTCTTTTCCAGTATCTTTCTGAAGGTGGCATTTTGGGTTGCATTGCGCTTCTGTTTTTTGTGGTTTTGCTTATACATAAGGGATACAAAGTTGTCAAATCTCACTACTCTCCCTTAAATGTTGGACTTTTTTCAGGTTTGGTTGGCATCCTTCTCCATGCGTTTATTGATTTCGATTGGTCGCTTATGTTTATTCCTCTTATTACACTTTTTTCTTTTGGCTTACTTCTTTCAGAGGGAGATAAAACAAATATTGATTTTAATAAAATTTTGGGAAAGTTTAATTTAAAACCGCATAAGAGTGAGACAAAACATGCCACACGCTCAAAAGACAATGCGAGTGTAAACAAGATATTTTCTTTCATTTTAATTTCATTTCTTATAACAATTTTACTCATATTTATGTTTATATCTGTAAATCTTGATAGACTTGCTTTGAATAATCAAGGAAAGGTGCCTTTAGAAAAGACAATTTCGGATTTTGAAAGTGCGATTTTGTTTAACCCATTAAATGCATCGCCTCGTTACAATCTTGCAAACTTATATGCTCAAATTGTTAAATCTCAAGGTAATGCTGACCAATCAAAGGTAAGTGTAACAAAGTTGCTTTATGAAGAGGCAATTAAAAAATGCCCAATGTATTTTTTATACCATTTTGACTACGCTAAATTCCTCTATACAATCGGCGATGAAAATGCAATTTCTGAGTTTAGGAAAACAATTGAATTAAATCCTCTTGATCCTGGAGCCCATTCGTCTTTGGCGATTGCCTATTTAAACCTTAAAAATGATTTAACGGATGCAAAAAGTGAATTGGATTTGGCGCTTTCCTTGGCTCAAGATGCAATTGATAAAGGTCTTATTGGAAAGGACATTTTAACTGATATTTATATTGGATATGGTCTTTATTATGAGAAGGTAGGCAATTTAGCTAAGGCAATTGAAAATTACAAACTTGCAATCTCAACGAGTCCGAATAATCCTTATGCATATTACAAAGCTGGTTCGCTTGAAGTTAAGAATGGGGAATTACCACAGGGGATTCAGCATCTATTCTATGCTTACTATTACAATCCTAATGATCCTACAATTAGGGCGGAGTTTGAAAAGTATGCACCTGTTATCTTAGTTGCAAGTCCAAAGAATGGTGAAACATTTAAAAAGGGCGGAGAGATTAATATTACTTGGATTCCAACAAATGATAAAAATGTGGAAAGATATGTGATATGGCTTATTCCACCTAAAGGTGATTGGATACTCATCAATGGAAATCTTTCTCCAAAGACACTTTCTTATAAATATACCTTACCTAACAATGTTTCAGACGGTGCTTATACACTTCGAATTTATGCAGTTTCCCACAAAATTATGCAAGGGCAGCTTGGTGATTGGATTTCGTTTGGTGAAGTAAAAATTAATATAGCGCGCTGAGTTATTTGTTGAAAACTTCTTTTTTTACATTTTCAAGCACTTGAATGAGTTCGTCTAATTTTGTTTCAAAGACCTCTTTATATTTGAAATACTCAGCTTTACCCTTTTCTGTTATTTCGTATATATAGCGAGGGTGAGCTTCTGAATAGTCCCATTTGCCTTTTATAAGACCATGAGATTCAAGCCTCTTTAATATTGGATACATAAATCCTGGGCTTGGTTGCCAGAGGTTTGAAAGAAGTTCTGTGACTTTTTTCGAAATTGCCTCACCATAAAGAGGTTTTTCATGCACAAGATGAAGTATGTAGAATGTAATGAATTGTCTTGCACCAAAAACTGACGCTACAAAAAAATTCTTCTTTTTATCGCAAAAATCAAAAATGCCTCCCATTTTTCACCTCTTACTCTAATATATATAAATCTTTATTAATTTTACGATAAATTTATTTTTCTGTCAACAGATATATTGATCTTACTTCACTCGATATGACTCAATGTGTCCGTCATTTCGAACGAAGTGAGAAATCTCAATATTTTGAGGGGGCAACAACCCCCTT
>PNIL01000064.1 GCA_002877955.1 Caldisericum exile
CCGTGAAGGTGGTAAAACTGTAGGTGCTGGAGTTATTACAAAGGTAATTGAGTAAAGGAGTGTGATAATATGAAAAAAGATCGTTTAAGAATTAGATTAAAAGCTTTCGACAACAAGATCCTTGACCTTTGGGCAGCAAAGATTGTTGAGGTTGCAAAATCAAGCGGAGCAACAGTGTCAGGACCAATTCCATTACCAACAAAAAGGACAGTGTTTAACGTTTTAAGGGCTCCTAATATCGACAAAGACTCACAAGAAGCATTTGAAATTTGTGTGCATAAGAGATTAATTGAAATTATTGATGCTACACCCGAAATTACTCAGAAATTAGCTAACATGGATATACCTCAGGGTGTGGAAGTTGAGATCAAGATTTAATGGAGGTTGTTATGGCAAAGGGAATTTTAGGATTTAAAGTGGGAATGACTTCCGTTTACCTTGGGGATACAATTGTGCCTGTTACTGTAATTCAAGCAGGTCCATGTACAATTGTTGATAAGAAGACAAGAGAAACCCATGGATACGATGCAGTAGCGCTTGGTTTTGTTGAAGTGAGGCCAGAAAAGTTAAACAAGCCCATGAAAGGTTTTTTTGACAAGAAGGGGTTGAAACCCTTTAGATTCTTAAAGGAAGTAAGGGATATGGAAGGTGAAGTTGGTGAAACAGTCACTGTTGAAGCATTCAAAGATGTTAAATATGTTAAGGTTACAGGAACATCAATGGGTAAAGGTTTTCAAGGCGTTGTAAAGCGTTGGGGATTTGGCGGATGGCCAAGAACTCATGGACATGAAGCAGAAAGGCGTCCAGGATCTATTGGTCAGCGTGCAACACCTGGTAGAGTTTTCAAAGGAATGAAGATGGCAGGTCATCTTGGAAATGAAACTGTTACTATAAGGAATCTTGAAGTTGTTAAAGTTATCCCCGAAAAAAATCTAATTCTTGTAAAAGGAAGCGTCCCTGGACCTGATAAAGGTTTGCTCCTTATTAGAGCATAGGAGGATTGAAATGAAGAGCACTGTTATTGATGTAAAAAACAATACTGTTGAGTCTCTTGAACTTCCTGATGATTATTTCTCAAGAGAGGTAAAAAAGCACCTCATATATCAGGCAGTTCAGAGGTATCTTGCAAACAGAAGAAGAGGTACTGCAGATACTAAGGAAAGAGGAGAAGTAAGCTATAGCACTAAAAAAGTAAGGCCACAAAAAGGTCTTGGCCGTTCAAGGCAAGGAGCAAGGACTTCCAACATATGGAAGGGTGGTGCGGTAGTTTTTGGACCTCATCCAAGAGATTTCTCCAAGAAGATGAACAAAAAAGAAATTGACGCAGCAATATTTTCTGCTTTAACTGCACGTTTCAATGATGGAGATGTGCATATTGTAAGTAATGTAAAACTCTCTGGAAAAACAAAAGAGGGTGTGGAAGTTTTGAAGAAAATTGAAGAAACTGTAAAAAAGAATCTTGGAGATGTTTTGTTTGTTTATTCCGATGAGAATGGGGAAGTCGAAAGAGCTTTAAGAAATATTCCGACTGTAAAACCGTTGAACTATAAGTTTCTTAATGCATATGACCTTATGGTTTTTGATTCAATAGTTATGAGTAAAGAAGCGGTTGAAGGAATTGAAGGGTGGTGGAAATAATGGAAACTTATGAAGTTTTAGTGAGACCTTTAATTACTGAAAAGACTACAAAACAGATGTCTCAGGGAAAATATACCTTTATTGTCCACGAAAAAGCAAACGTACAAATGGTTAAAAAAGCGGTTGAAGAAGCATTTAATGTAAAGGTAAAAGATGTTAATATTGGAAAGATTTTTGGAAAGAAGAAGAGAGTTAGAAACAGTTTTTCGAGAACTCCAACTTATAAAAAGGCTATAGTGACACTCTATCCTGGATATAAGATAGATGTCATTCAGAACGTATAATGGAGGTAAGAGATGGGTTTAAAAGTTTATAAACCAATAACTCCAGGCCTTCGTGGAAGAACAGTTTTAAACCACAAAGAGGTTATTACTAAAACTGAACCTGAGAAATCTCTTGTTGAAGGTTTAAGAAAAGAAGGCGGGAGGAATAATACCGGAAAAATTACGGTAAGACATAGAGGCGGTGGAAATAAACGTCTCTATAGAATTATTGATTTTAAGAGAGATAAGGACGGAATTCCTGCAAAGGTTACGTCTATTGAGTATGATCCAAACCGTTCTGCATACATTGCTCTTCTTACTTATGCAGATGGTGAAAAAAGATATATTATTGCTCCACTTGGTCTTAAGGTTGGCGATACTGTTATGTCAGGTCCAGATGCAGAAATTAAAGTTGGCAATGCATTACCTTTAAAAAACATTCCTCTTGGAACCTTTATTCATAATATTGAACTTATTCCAGGAAAAGGTGGTCAAATCGCAAGATCTGCAGGTGCCGCAGCTCAATTGATTGCAAAAGAAGATGAATATGCCCAAATAAGGATGCCTTCTAACGAAATTAGAAGAATTAGACTTGAATGCAAAGCCACCATTGGACAAGTTGGCAACTTGGATCATGAAAATGTCAACCTTGGTAAAGCAGGACACAAGAGACACCTTGGAATAAGGCCTACGGTAAGAGGTTCTGCTATGAACCCTGTCGATCATCCCCATGGTGGTGGTGAAGGTAAGGCACCTATTGGACATCCTGGTCCTCTTACACCTTGGGGTAAGCCTACCCTTGGTTATAAGACTAGAAAGAAGAAGAATCCTTCTGATAAATACATAATTAAGAGGAGGAAATAATTATGGGAAGAACTGGTAAATGGGTTGACCCAAAACTTCTTGAGAAAATTAGAAAAATGAACGAAAAAGGCGAAAAAAAGGTAATAAAGGTTTGGTGCCGACGTTCAACTATCACTGAAGAAATGGTAGGACATACAATTGCGGTTCATAATGGAAAAACTCATATTCCTGTTTATATTGTTCCTGATATGGTTGGACATAAATTGGGTGAATTCGCTCCTACTCGTACATTCCATGGACATAGGGCACCTACTGCACGTGTTATCACGAAGACATAAGGAGGCATTGAATGGAAGCATATGCTGTTGAAAAACACTTGAGGCTTTCTGCAAGCAAAGCAAGACTCGTTGCAGAACTTATAAAAGGTAAATCAGTAAGAGAAGCAAGGGCAATACTTAAAGCTCTTCCTCATAAAGCTGCACGTTTTATTGAAAAGGCACTGAATTCTGCAGTTGCAAATGGGGTTAATAATTTCAAAATGGATGAGGACATTATGTATGTTTCTGATATTTTTATTGATGCAGAAGGACCTCTAAAGAGAGTTCTTCCAAGGGGATTTGGAAGGGCAGATATAATAAGAAGGCCTGTAAGCCAAATCAAGATAATTGTTAAGGAGAAAGAGGAGGTTTAATGTGGGACAGAAAACTCATCCTTATGGTTTTAGATTAGGAATAACAAAAGATTGGTGGAGTAAGTGGTATTCACCGAAGAAGGATTATTCTTCATATCTTCTTGAGGACTTTAGAATTAGAAAAGAATTTAAGTCACTTGGTTTTAATGCAGCAGTTTCAAAGGTGGAAATTATAAGAAAAGGTACCTCTGAATTGAGGGTTGTTATATATACAGCCCGTCCTGGAATGCTTCTTGGTAAAAAGGGTTCTGAAGTTAGTAAACTCGAGGATATGGTGAAAAAGGTAATCGATCATAAGTACGATAATTTGAAAGTGGACATAAGAGAAGTAAAACACCCTGAAATTGATGCAGAACTTATTGCACAAAATGTTGCTCAGAGGCTTGAACAAAAAACTCCACACAAAAGGGCAATAAAACAGGCAATAACTAGAGCAATGAGAGCAGGTGCACAGGGAATAAAGATTCAGGTCTCTGGTAGACTTGAAGGTGCAGAAATTGCAAGAACTGAATGGTTTAGAGAAGGAAGAGTCCCATTACAAACTCTTGATGCAGACATTGATTACTCTGAGCAAATTGCAAAAACAAAATTTGGAGTAATTGGAGTAAAAGTTTGGGTCTATAAAGGTCCTGCTAAAGAACCGTTATTCTTTGCTTCTTAATTGGAGGTGAAACTATGTTAATGCCAGAAAGAGTCAAATATAGAAAGATGCATAGAGGTAGAACAAAAGGAAAATCTAAGGGTGCTACATCTGTGCATTTCGGTGAATATGGAATTCAGGCGCTTGAGCCTGGTTGGATTTCTTCGAGACAAATTGAAGCATGCAGATTGATCTTGATTTCTGCTGTAAGAAAAAGTGGTAAGCTTTGGATAAGAATTTTCCCAGACAAGTCTGTTACAAAGAAACCTGCCGAAACTAGAATGGGTGGCGGAAAAGGTGACGTTGATCATTGGGTTGCAGTTGTAAAACCTGGAAGAGTTATGTTTGAGTTTTCTGGAGTTGATAAGGCAACTGCAGAAGAACTTGTAAAGCAAGTAGGATATAAACTTCCAGTTAAGGTAAGAATGCTTACCTTAGAGGAGGAATAATTATGAAGATCCAACAGATTAGGGATATGACTGATCAAGAAATTGAAAATACTTTGAAGACCTTAAGAAAAGAACTCTTTAACTTAAGGTTTCAACTTGCTACACATCAACTTCACAATCCTGCAAGGATTAGAATAGTAAAAAAGGACATAGCAAGACTTCTTACTGTAAAAAGAGAACGTGAGTTAAAGAAGGAAGAGGTGTAAAATGGGAAAGAAAGAGCTTGTTGGTGTAGTTGTAAGCACCTATATGAAGACAGCTGTGGTAAAAGTTGAACGTATAGCCCATCATCCTCTATATCTGAAGCAGGTGAGAACTTTTACTAAATATTATGCACACGATGAAAATAATCAGGCAAAGGTTGGCGATGTTGTTAGGATAAGACAGACTCGCCCATTAAGTAGACTTAAAAGATGGAGAATTGTTGAGATTTTGGGTGGAGGTGAATAATGGTTAGACAGTATTCACGTTTAGTTTGTGCAGATAATACAGGAGTTAAAGAAGTTTCAATTATAACTGTTTTAGATGTTGGACATAGGCCTACAGGAACTGTTGGAGATAGAATTGTTGCAACAGTTAAGAAGGCTGTCCCAAATAGCCCTATTCCTAAAGGAACTATTGTTAAGGCAGTAATTGTAAGAACAAAATACCCTATCAAAAGAGAAGATGGAAGTATTATAAGATTTGATGACAATGCATGTGTAATCCTTGATAACGAAGGAAATCCAAAAGGAACACGTGTTTTTGGTCCAGTTGCAAGGGAGATTAGAAAGAAAGGTTATGTAAAAATTGCCTCCCTTGCCCCTGAAGTGCTGTAAGGAGGATATGTTATGAATAAGGTTAAATATCTTGACATAAAGAAAGGTGATCTTGTGATCGTCATTTCAGGAAAGGAAAAAGGAAAACAAGGAAAAGTCTTAAAGACTATTCCTGAGGAAGGTAAAGTGATTGTCGAGGGAATTAATATGCAAACTCATTTCCTTCGACCAACTCAGGATATGCCCCAAGGAAAGATTACAAAAAGAGAAGGGCCAATTTATGCTCATAAAGTCATGGTAATATGCCCTCATTGTCATACAAAAACAAGAGTCTCTCATAAAATTCTTGAAGATGGAAGCTCAGTGAGAGTTTGTAAAAATTGCCATGAAGTTATTGATAAGATTTAAGAGGTGCATTTATGGGAAAGAAAGTGACATTTAAATTAGATAGCAAACTTGAAAACTTGCTAAGCGAAAAATTACCTCAGTCTCCTTTAAAATTGAAATATGAAACTGAGGTAAAGAAGAAAATGATGGAAAAGTTTGGATATAAAAATGTAATGCAGGTTCCAAAGATAGTTGCAATTGCAGTGAATCGCGGAATAGGTGAAGCAAACGAAAATCCTGCTGCACTTGAGAAGACTATACAGGAGTTCATTCTTATTACAAGACAGAAACCTGCAGTTGCACGTGCTAAGAAATCTATTGCATCATTTAGGGTAAGAGAAGGTGCGCCAATTGGTGTAAGAGTTACTCTTAGAGGAAACAGAATGTATACATTTTTTGAAAAACTTATAAATACCGCTCTTCCGAGAATTAGAGACTTTAAAGGTCTCTCTCCGAACTCCTTTGATGGAAGGGGCAACTATACATTTGGAATAAAAGAACAACTGATTTTCCCTGAAATTGAATACGATATGGTTGATAAAGTGAGAGGTTTTGATGTAACCATAATTACAACTGCAAAAACAGATGAGGAAGCTAAAGCACTATTGGAATTTATGGGCTTCCCATTCAGAAAGAATTAGAGGTGAGATATGGCAAGAAAGGCAATGATTGAAAAAGCAAAGAAACCTCCAAAATTTAAAGTAAGACAACACAATAGATGTAAAATTTGTGGAAGACCTCGTGCATATTACAGTCGATTTGGGATTTGCAGATTGTGTCTTAGAAAACTTGCTCTTAAAGGCGAACTTCCTGGCGTTAAGAAAGCAAGTTGGTAAGGAGGAAGAAGATGATTAATGATTTAGTTTCTGATGTCCTTGTAAGAATAAAAAATGGAAGTGATGCTCGACATAAATTTGTTGTTGCACCATCTTCTAAGATGGTCCTTGAAGTTTTGAGGGTGCTAAAAGAAGAAGGTTTCATAAAGGATTTTGAATCAATTCAAATTGATGGAAAACCTTTTGTAAAAATTCATCTAAAGTATGGACCGAATAAAGAACCCTCCATTGTTGGTATAAAAAGGATAAGTAAGCCCGGCAGAAGAATTTATGTTAAAAAAGACGAACTTCCAAAAGTTTTTGATGGTTTTGGAATTGCAATCATTTCCACACCTCAAGGTATTATGAGCGATAAAATGGCTCGTAGACTTGGGCATGGTGGTGAAGTTGTTTGCTTTGTGTGGTAGGAGGTGCATATGTCAAGAATTGGAAAAATGCCTATACAAATTCCTAAGGGTGTTACTGTAAATATTCTCGAAGGAAATATTGTTGAAATTAAAGGTCCTAAAGGGGCTCTGAAAAGAGAATTTCACCCTGAAATGAAGATAGAAGTAGTTGATAATGAGATCGTTGTTAAAAGAAACTCAGATAAGCCTTTTTATAAAGCGCTTCACGGAACAACAAGAGCACTCCTAAACAATATGGTTATTGGAGTTACAAACGGTTTCTCGAAGAGACTTATAATTAACGAAAAGACCTATAAAGGTGAAGTAAAAGGCAGAAAAGTCCAGTTTGAGTTAGGTTACAGTCATCCAATCTTAATGGATATTCCAGAAGGTCTTAATGTAACAATTGAAGGACAAGTTATTACGGTATCAGGGATTGATAAAGAAGCTGTTGGTGCTTTTGCTCAAAAGATTCGACACCTTAGAAGAGTTGATCCTTACAAGGTAAAAGGTATTATTTACGAAGGCGAAAAGATTAGGCGTAAAGCCGGTAAGACAGTTGCTTCTGGAAAGTAAGGAGAGTGGACTATGATTAAGATAACACCAAGAAATGAACTAAGAAAAATAAGACATGAGAGAATTAGAAGAAAAGTCTTTGGTACTGTTTCAAAACCAAGACTTTCGATCTTTATAAGTTTAAAGCATGTTTATGCTCAACTTATTGATGATGAGCATGGAAAAACCCTTGTCTCTGCATCAACTCTTGATAAAGAACTAAAGGAATTATTAAAAGACAAAACTCTTACAGAAAAAGCAAAGGCAGTAGGAAAACTAATTGCTGAGAGAGCACTTGCAAAAGGTATTGACTCTGTTGTTTTCGATAGAGGCGGATATAAATATCATGGTAGAGTAAAAGCCCTTGCAGATGAAGCAAGGAATGTAGGACTCAAATTTTAGTAGGAGGGTCATGTGGCTACGATGGATAGAAGAACAGCAGAAGTAAAAGAATTTGAAGAATCTATTTTACAAATTGATAGAGTTTCTAAAGTTGTTAAGGGTGGAAAAATCCTACGTTTTAGAGTTGCGGTGGTAATTGGAGATAAAAAAGGTAGAGTTGGTGTTGGCGTTGGTAAAGCAAGAGAAATTCCGTCTGCAATTCAAAAAGCGATAAACGATGCAAGAAGGAATCTTGTAACTGTTCCCTTGAAGAATAATACAATTCCTATGAGGATAACTGCCAAAAAGGACACAGCACATGTATTTCTTGCTCCAGCAGTTCAGGGTACAGGACTTGTGGCAGGACGTGTTGTTAGAATGATTGCAGAAAAGGCAGGAGTTCAAGATTTGCTTTCAAAATCTCTTGGTTCTTCAAACCCTCTTAATGTTGCCCAAGCAACTTTAAAGGCCTTGAGAGATATGGAAAAAATAATGAGAGTAAGCGAATTGCGTAAGATGAAAGAGGGAGGTAAAGATGAAAGTAATTGATCTCAGACCAAAAGCACATTCTAAGAAAGAGAAAACAAGAGTCGGTCGTGGTAATGGCTCTGGCAAAGGAACATATTCTACTTATGGTTGCAAGGGACAGAGGTCTCGTTCAGGTGGTGTAAAAGCGAAGGGATTTGAAGGAGGACAAACACCAATATATAGAAGACTTCCAAAGTATAAAGGATTCAAGCCTTTAGAAAAGGAAGAATACATTGAAGTTAATGTAGAAAATCTTGAAAATATTGCAGGAAATGAAAAAGAAATTAATCTGAATGACCTTTTTGGAGGTAAGGTAAAAGTTTTAGGAAGGGGTGAGATCAGTATTCCTCTTGTTGTTAAGGCCTCCAAATTCTCCAAGCAAGCAAAAGAGAAAATAGAGAAAGCACAAGGGAAAGTCGAGGTAATTTAATATGTGGGAAACAATTAGAAGAGCGTTTAAGTTAAAAGAGTTAAGACAGAGAATTTACTTTACTCTCTTTTTGTTTATCCTCTTTAGACTTGGAACCTATATTCCCGTTGTAGGTATTGACAGAACTCAAATTTCAAGCATTATCTCACAAGGTGGTTTTCTTGCCTTAATGGATCTCTTCTCAGGTGGTGGTTATACCAACTTCTCAATTTTTGCACTCTCGGTTTTTCCTTATATTAACGCATCAATTATTCTTCAACTTCTCTCTTATGTAATACCTTCACTTGAGGCACTTGTAAGAGAAGGTGGAGAAGAAGGACAGAGGAAAATGGCCCAATACACAAGATACTTAACTGTTGCACTTGCAGCGCTGCAGGCATTCTCTGTAATCGTAATTTTTAGAAATTATCTTGTAAACCAAAGCATCCTTCTTAAATTAGTTATTATGGCAAGTCTTATTGCAGGATCTTATCTTGTACTTTGGCTTGGCGAAATTATGACTGAAAAAGGAATTGGAAATGGAGTTTCACTTATTATTTTTGCAGGCATTATAAGTAGAATTCCTGTAAGTTTTGTTGAGATTAGTCAGAAGCTATCTGCGGGTGCTGTTAGTATTTTTAGTGTTATTGGCGAATTTCTCGCGTTTCTCATTTTGCTTGTACTTGTTATTTTTGCATACCAATCTGAAAGGAGAATTCCTGTTCAATATGCAAAAAGAATTGTCGGTAGGAGAGTTTATGGTGGACAAACTACATATATACCTTTAAGACTTGTTCAGGCAGGTGTTTTGCCTATAATCTTCGCAGTCTCCTTTATGGCATTCCCTGCCACTATTGGGCAATTTTTCCCAAATTCTTGGTTTACCAAACATATTGCACAACCTATTTTTGGGACTCCCACAGGTATTTGGTATAACTTAATCTATTTCTTTTTAATTGTTGGTTTTACATTTTTCTACACTGAGATGACCTACGATCCATTAAAGCTTGCTGACGACCTAAAGAAATACGGTGGTTTTATTCCTGGAATAAGACCTGGTGAATCTACCGCACAATATATTGCATCTGTGTTGAGAAAGATTACACTTCCTACTTCTATTTTCCTTGGACTTGTTGCAGTTATTCCCAATCTTGTTTTTAGAAAGATGACCATAACCTCTTTTGTGTTTGGTGGAACGTCACTTCTTATTATTATCGGTGTTGCGCTTGAAACTATGAGGGAAGTTGAGGCATATCTTTTGATGAGGCAATACGAGGGCTTTTTGAGATGAAAAAACACCTTGTACTTCTTGGTCCACCAGGAGCAGGAAAAGATACACAAGGTAGAATGCTTTCTAAAGAGTTGGGTATTCCTTTAATCTCTTCGGGAGATCTTGTAAGGAAGGAAATAAACGAAAGAACCGATTTTGGTTTACGTTTTAAAGAACTAACAGAGAGTGGCAGCCTTGTACCTGATGAGTTTATGAATGATTTTTTTGCACATGTACTTTCAAGTTACGATCTTAGAAAGGGGTATATTTTAAATGGCTTCCCCAGGACAGTTAACCAGGCAGAATTTTTAGATGAATACCTAAAAGAAAAGGATGCAGAAGTTGAACTTGTTCTATTTCTTGACGTTGATTTTGATACTCTTGTGAAAAGACTTTCAGGTAGAAGAGTCTGTAAGAGCTGTGGTGCAGTTTATAATATTTACTTTTCTCCTCCGAAAGTTGATAGTATTTGTGATGTTTGTGGCGGTGAACTTGTGCAAAGAGAAGATGATAAAGTTGATGCAGTTAAAAAAAGAATTGAAGTTTATCTTGAAAGCACAAAACCTCTTCTTGATTTTTATAAAAAAAGAGGTATACTTAAAAGTTGCGATGCTAGTAAATCCCCTGAGTCTGTTAATAGGTACCTTTTAGAGGCTACAAATGATTGTGATTAAAACAAAAGAAGAAATTGAAAAAATGAGAAAATCTGGTAAAATATTAAGATTGGTATTAGATATGGTTAAAGAGAAAATTGAACCTGGAATTAAAACAATTGAGCTTGACAAGTTTGCCGAGGACAAAATTTATGAACTCGGAGGAATTCCTGCTTTCAAAGGATATAGAGGCTTTCCAAACGCTCTTTGTATCTCTATTAATGATGAGGTAATTCACGGAATTCCATCTGATAGATTAATTCAAGATGGCGATTTAGTTAAAATTGATGGTGGAGTAATACTTGATGGATATTATTCGGATGCAGCATTTACAAAAATTGCAGGCACTCCAAAAAATGATACCGATGTGAAATTAGTTGAAGTTGTTGAAAAGGCATTTTTTGAAGCTGTTGCTGTTATCCATGTTGGTGCACATTTATACGACATTGGATACAGCATCCAAAAATTTGTTGAAAGCAATGGTTTTTCTGTTTTAAGAGACTATACAGGACATGGTATTGGAAGAAATCTCCACGAAGATCCTTCTGTGCCAAACTATGGGAAACCAGGTACGGGTATTCCTTTAAGAGCAGGTATGACTCTTGCAATCGAACCTATGATTACCGCAGGAAGTTATAAGGTTTATACCGATAAGAATGGTTGGACTGTTAAGACTGTTGATGGATCAAATAGTGCCCACTTTGAACATACGATAGCAATTCTTGAAGATAGAGTGGAACTTCTTACGGTGTGAGGAGGGTTTCTCATGGGTAAGGAACAGGTAATTGAAGCAGAAGGTATTGTGGTTGAAACTCTTCCAGGTACTATGTTTAAGGTTAAGCTTGCAAATGGAAAAGTTGTTCTTGCAACAATTAGTGGCAAAATGCGTTTGAATTTTATAAAAATTTTGCCAGGTGATAGAGTAAAATTGGAATTTAGTCCTTATGACCTTACTAAGGCACGAATTGTTTATAGACTTTAGAAAGGAGAGATGCAATGAAAGTAAGAACTTCCGTTAAAAAGATGTGTCCAAAATGCAGAATAGTAAGAAGAAGGGGAAAACTCATGGTTATATGTGAGAACCCTAAACATAAACAAAGACAAAAGTAGGAGGTGAACTTTGGCACGTATAGCAGGCGTTGATTTGCCTAGAGAAAAAAGAATTGATATAGCACTTACCTATATTTACGGGATAGGTAAGCATAATTGTTATGATGTATTGAAGGAAGCAAATGTTCCGCTTAAAAAGGTAAAAGACTTAACCCCCGAAGAAATTAAAGCAATAGAAGATGTAATAAGAGAAAAGTATGTTGTTGAAGGCGACTTGAGAAAAATCGTTGCAAGCAATATAAAAAAGCTTATTGAAATTAACTGTTATAGGGGAATTAGACACAAGAGGAATTTACCTGTTAGAGGGCAGAGAACAAGAACTAATGCAAGAACAAGAAAAGGTCCAAAGAAGACTGTTGGATCTGTTAGAAAGAGTGCGTAAGGAGGTAAGATGAAAAAAGGTAAAACAAGTTCTAAGAAAAAGGTGCAAAAGATTGCAGGTACCGCTAAGGTATATATTAATTCTACATTTAATAATACGATTATTACTGTAACAGATGAGCAAGGTAATGTTGTATGCTGGTCTTCTGCGGGAAGTAATGGCTTTAAGGGGACAAAGAAAGGCACTCCATTTGCGGCACAGGTTGCAGCACAAAAGGCAGCTGAAGAAGCGATTAACCTTGGAGCAAAAAGAGTTTCAGTCCTTGTTAAGGGTGGCGGTCCAGGTAGAGAAGTAGCAATTAGAGCATTGCAGTCAGCAGGTTTGCAAATTGAGGAGATTAAAGATATAACTCCTATTCCTCATAATGGTTGCAGACCAAGAAAACTAAGAAGAGTATAAGGAGGATAGCGATGGCAGTATATAATGGACCTCTTTGCAGAATTTGCAGGGCACAACAAAAGAAACTCTTTCTAAAAGGAGATAAATGTTATACAAAGAATTGTCCTCTTGAGAAGGGACGTGGAATACCAGGTCAGAAACAAATAGTTCTTCATATGAATAAGCCTACTGATTATAAATTTCATCTAATGGAAAAGCAAAAGGTTAAGGCAATGTATGGGGTTTTAGAAAGACAGTTCAGAAGGTACTTTGATATAGCAATAAGGCAGAAAGAAATTCCTACAGGTGATAAACTTCTTGAACTTCTTGAAAGAAGACTCGATAACGTTGTATTTAGAATGGGATTTGCACCAAATAGAAGGACAGCAAGACAACTTGTTTCACATGGCCATATTCTTGTAAATGGTAAGAAGGTAAATATCTCTTCTTTAATCCTTGATAAAGGAGATGTAGTTGAGGTAAAAGAATCCTCAAGACAAATACCTATTATTAAAGCATCACTTGAGGAAAGAAATACTTTTCCAAATTGGGTAGAAGTTAATAAAGATTCATTTAAGGGTGTTGTAAAAGAGCTTCCAAATATTAAAGAACTTGCACTTGACGTCAATCCTACTTTGATAGTTGAGTTATACTCTAAGTAATAAGGAAGTGAAAACATGTGGCGATTAGAGAATATCTCGCTTGAAGTTTTGAAAGAAGAGGGAAATTACGGAGAATTCAAATTTTCACCTCTTGAAAGTGGATTTGGGCTTACATTAGGAACTGCTATTAGAAGGATACTTTTGAGTTCTATTGAAGGAGTTGCTCCTGTTGGTGTTTATATTGATGGCGTTATACATGAGTTTTCAACTATCGAGGGTGTTGTTGAAGACGTTGAACAAATTATTTTGAATGTGAAGAAACTTATTATTTCAATGGAAGCAATAGATAAGACAATTCTTCGTTTTGAAAAGACTGGCGAAGGAGAATTGAAAGCTTCCGACCTTATACATACAAGTGAAGTTACCATTCACAATCCAGACCTTCATATTGCAACAATATCTTCCTCAAAAGGGCGACTATCTGGTGAAATTTATATAAGAAGAGGTAAAGGGTATCTTCTTGAGGAAGCTGTAGAGAAACTTGAGGATTTTCCTCAAATTGTAATTCCGATTGATGCAAACTTTTCACCAGTAGTAAAGGCAACATTTAGAGTTGAACCTACTCGATTTGAGGAATCTGTCGATTTTGATGCACTCATTGTTGGGGTGCAAACAAAGGGCAATAAAACTCCGAGACAATGTTTGATTGAAGCCATAAATGTGCTTCTTGATTATTCTAATGTCTTTAACAAACTTTTAAACGGAAGTAAAATAGGCGATATTTCCGATGATATCAAGAACATGAAAATAGAAGCACTTAACTTGCCTGAAAGAGCATATAATGTGCTTGTCAAGAATAATATTAATACTGTTGGAGATTTGATAAAACATTCTGCTAAAGATTTGTTAGATCTTGATAAATTTGGTGTTGCTTCTCTTAAGAGTGTTGAAGAAGCGTTGGGTAAATTGGGTTTAAAACTTAGAGAGTAGGAGGTCTCATATGAACCATGGAATTTCATTAAGAAAACTGGGATTTTATCCAAGTTATAGAAAAAGTGTCTTAAGAAATCTTGCAACTTCCCTTATTTTAAATGGAAGAATAGAGACAACTGAAGCAAGAGCAAAAGAGGTAAGAAGAATTATTGAGAAGTTAATAACAAAGGCAAAGGAAGATAATCTCAATACGAGAAGATATGCGCACTCTGTATTATTCAATAAAGAAGCAGTTTACAAGCTTTTTGATCTTGCCAAAGAGTACAAGGATAGACCAGGTGGATATACGAGAATTCTAAAACTTGCAAAATACAGACGTGGAGACGGAACTCCCCTTGTGCTTATTGAACTTATTAAAGAATAAATACTCATGCTTGAGTTTCAAAATGTCTCGTTTTCATATAACGGAGACAATTGGGTTCTTAAGGATATTAGTTTTAGTCTTAAACAAGGGGAATTTGTATCTATAATTGGTTCGAACGGTTCAGGAAAATCTACGATAGCCCGTCTTGCAAACGGGCTTTTATTATCTCAAAAAGGCGATGTTCTCTTAAACGGAAGCTCGCTTAAGGATAAAGATATAAATAGATTAGCAAAATTTAAGGTGGGTGTAATTTTTCAAAATCCAGATAACCAGTTTGTTGGTATCACAGTTGAAGATGATCTTGCGTTTGGCCTTGAGAATATGGGTCTTGATCGAAATATTATTCAAAGTAAAATTATGGAAATTTCAGAGAAACTTGGAATAAAAAGTTTTTTGCATTTTCCTCCATCACTTCTATCAGGTGGAGAAAAGCAAAAGGTTGCTCTTGCTTCCGTCCTTGTTTTGGAACCAGATTATGTTGTTTTTGATGAAGTAACATCCCTTCTTGACCCTATAAACAGGAAGATGATCTTAAATACGATTCTTGAAATTAACAGAAATAGAGGTGTTCTATACATTACCCATCATCCAGAAGAGACAGTTTTTTCAAACCGAATTATTGTTTTAAATAATGGTTTTATTGTGAGGACAGGAACACCATACGAAATATTTAGTGATGTAGATTTTCTTTCAAGCGTAAATGTCTCAAACCTGCACGAGGCGATTCTCTCAAAAAAACTTCTTGAGAAAGGTCTTATTGAAAGATTTTCTCTTAATTTAGATGAGATAGTGGATCAATTATGCTTGAACTAAAAGAAGTGTCGGTTATATACGATCCTCATACACGCTTCAAAAAAGAGGCACTTATTGGCGCAAACCTAAAGATATATGAAGGGGAACGTGTTGCAATTATTGGAAGAATTGGCTCTGGCAAATCAACTCTTATTGAGGTTATAAGTGGGCTTTTAAAACCAACAAGTGGCGAAGTTATTATTGATAACATCAATATAACAAAAGAGAAAATTAAAAGAAGCGACATAGTAAAAAAGGTAAGTGTAGTTTTTCAACATCCTGAAATGCAATTTTTTGCTGAAACTGTCTTCGAGGAAATTGCTTATGGTGCAAGAAATATAGGAATAGAAGAGGGTAAGATTAAGGATGCAGTTTTAATGGCACTCAATGATGTAGGTCTCGATGAGACTTATTTAGAAAAGTCTCCTTTTGAATTATCTGGTGGAGAAAAAAGGAGAGTTGCAATAGCAAGTGTTATAGTAATGAATCCAAAATATCTTATATTGGATGAACCCACATCAAATTTGGATTTTGGTGGTAAATCAAGTGTTATTTCATATCTTCAAGAGAGAGTAGCAAGAGGAAGAACTCTTATATTTGTGACTCATGATATGGACGAGGCATTTATGCTTTCGAAAAGAATTATTGTAATAAATGAGGGGCACATCGTTTTTGATGGTGAAACTGAAAGGTTTTTTGATGATGCAGAACTTGTTGAAAGAATCGGGCTTGAGCCACCCTTTTTTGTAAAAATAAAAAAAACTCTTTCAAAGTGTTTTCCAGATTTTCCAAGTTGTGAAGATTACGATTCAGTAGTTCAATATCTATTAAGGAAGAGAAGCGAGTATAATGGCTAAATTCTATTTTGGTCAATTTCAATACACACAAACATTTTTTCATAAGTTAAATCCAACTCTCAAAATAGTTCTGATTTTTTATCTTGTGATTCTCCTTTTTTTCCTTAAAACAATAGAGGCTTACTTCTTTTTTCTTGTATTTGGAGTTTTTCTTATTATATTGTCAAAGTTATCATTTAAGTCTGTTGTTTCTTCTTTTAAGCCGATCATATTTTTGCTTCTATTTACTCTTTTCTTCCAGTTATTTTTTACTCCAGGAACAATTGTTTTAGATCTCAAAGTTTTAAAAATTACAAAGGAGGGATTAAGCCTTTCAATATATATTGCAATAAGACTTATTATTCTTACGATACTTACTTTTTTACTTACATCAACTACAACAACAACTGACCTTGCTCTTGGGTTTAGAAATGTAATTTTACCTTTTAAGATTTTTAAATTTCCAGTAGAGGAATTGTCTCTAATGATTTCGATTTCTCTTCAATTTGTACCAATACTTTTCGAAGAAGCAGATAGAATTATGAAAGCTCAAATGGCAAGAGGTGCCGATTTTGAGAGTGGTAATTTGTTTGTACGTGCAAGAAGTTTTCTTCCTGTAATTCTACCCTTAATTCTTAATGCCTTTAATAGAGCGGACCAGCTTGCTATGGCTATGGAATCAAGAGGCTTCATTCTGGGTATGAAACGAACGTCATATAGAGTTAGTAAATTTGGAAAGAACGAAGCATTAGCAATTATTTTTGTTTTAATCTTTACGCTTGTTCTCTTTGTGCTGGAGGGAATTTATGCATAACTATCTTATGAGAATCCAATACATTGGAAGAAATTTTTCAGGTTTCCAGAAGCAATCAAATCATCCAAAGGATGAAAAAACAGTGCAGGGAGAAATTGAGAAGACTTTAAAGACTGTTTTAAGAGTGCCAGTTAATACATATGGTGCTGCAAGAACTGATGCAGGAGTTAATGCCTTGAATCAGTATCTTAACTTCTACTTCGATGGTGTGCTTGATTGTGGCTGGCTTAAAAATAAAATGAACCATCTTCTCTTTGATGAAGGTATCTTTGTTAAGGAAATAAGGGAAGTACCTCAAACATTCCATGCAAGGAAGAGTGCAAAAAGTAAAATTTATGCATATATTGTTTCATCTGACCTTGAAAAGTCAATGTTCCTTATGCCATATGTTTATATTTATAAGGAGCCACTTGATTTGAATATGCTTAAAATAGCACTTGATGGACTTAAAGGAAAACACGATTTTTCAATTTTTGCCAATTTCGATAAATCTCAAAAAGATAGAAATAATATCTGCGAACTTTTTGATACAGGTTTTATTGAAAGAGGATCCCTTATAATTCTTTATTTTCACGGAGATCGATTTCTGTATCATATGGTAAGAAGGATGGTTTACTATGTGCTTAAAGGGGCGCAAGGATATATTGATACACGTATTTTACTTAATCCGTTTTCTTTTGGGAAAAAGGTGCCTTTTACAAGACAAGTTTTACCACCAGAACCACTCTTTCTTGTTAATGTAATTTACTAAAGAATTTTTGAAATGCGCAAATTTATTCTTGACTAAAATTAAAATTTTGGTATTATTATACGGATATGAAAATTTAGGAGGATGTGAGATATGATGAAAATAACTAAATTTCTGAAACCTTATGAAGTAAATAAAAAGTGGGTACTGATAGATGCTGAAGGCAAATCTATTGGAAGAGTAGCAGCTTTAGCTGCTTCAATTTTGAGAGGAAAAAATAAACCGAATTTTACCCCAAATGTTAATATGGGTGATAATGTTATTGTTATTAATGCCTCAAAAGTAAAAGTGACTGGAAGAAAATTAACGGATAAAATCTACTATAAGCATACAGGTTATGTTGGAAATATGCAATCTTACATGCTCCGTGATATTCTACAGAGAAAACCAGAATTTCTAATTACACATGCGGTTAGACTTATGCTTCCTAAAAATAGACTTGGAAGAAAAATGATAAAGGGGCTTAAGGTTTATAGTGATGCAAATTTCCCAAAGGAATTTAAAGTTGAACGCACGATTACACTTTCTAAGGAGGAATAATGGATAAGGTAATTTTAGCGGTTGGAAGAAGAAAAACTTCTACTGCAAGGGTTGTTTTAACTCCTGGGACTGGGAGATTTAGAGTTAATGGAAAGGATGTTAACGAGTATTTTAATGTTAAATCTCTTTTACCAGAAGTGTTTAAACCTCTTGAAATTACAAATTTAAAAGACAAATTCGATATTAGAGCAAATGTCGAAGGCGGAGGGTTTAGGGGGCAGGCCGATGCAATTAAACTTGGTATTGCCCGTGCTCTTCTCAAGGTTGATGAAACCTTGAAACCTGTTTTAAAGAGTGAAGGCCTACTTACAAGAGACCCGAGGGAAAAAGAAAGAAAGAAATACGGATTACACTCTGCAAGAAAAGACCGTCAGTACAGAAAGAGATAAAACAAATTCTCAACTTTGAGAAAAAAGGGGCTTGTGGCCCCTTTTTTTTTTT
>PNIL01000059.1 GCA_002877955.1 Caldisericum exile
TTCGGAATGACAACCATTTTGAGGGGTCAACAACCCCCCTCAATACTCCCCCAAATACACCAAAGAATTGTCAATCCGAGGAACGAAGTGACGAGGATTCTCCTCCTTTTGGGGGATTAGATGCAGAGAATTGTAAATCCTGCCTTTAAATTTGAACTCATCCATAAACTCCGTTAAAAATTTCTTATTGGTAGTTTTTGGGAGAAATTGAAGCAAAATGGTTTTCTTTTGATGAATTTCAAATAAAAAATCTTCATTTGGTAATAATTTTTATGCAATTTTGTTATAGAATAAAACTTTTAAAAAACTTCCATTTTTATAAAATTTGTAAAATCAAATAAATTTTTTTGATTTATTTTTATAAATTGTATAATTTTGGTAAGATGGCAAATTTAAAAGGAGTTGTAATAAGGGAGTTTGAAAGCGCCGGTAAAAAGTGCATTACGCTATCTACTGATAGTGGTGTATTTAATATTGTTTTTGAAAAGCCTGCCCAATTGTGGGGTGTAAAGAAATTGAGCTTTGTAAACCTAAAAGAAGAACGTGGAGCTCTTCGTAAAACATTTTTATTCACTGATGATTCTTTTGTCTCATTTTATCCTGGTTTTCTTGTTCAACCTGAAGAAATTGAAGAGGATTCTTTATCAACCTTATCCAAGATTTTTAATGGTGCTTCTCTTAAAGAATCTTTTGAAGGCGAAATCTTTTATGCGGTTAGAGGTATTAAAGAGAGCAATCGTTTTAAAACCCTTGTTGAGAGGTTCCCAAAAGATATAAAGGCTAAATTCAGTTTCTATCCATACATTTTTGATACAACTTTCGGATTTTTCGTTAAGGATGCGCTTTTCTTTGGGAGATTTCCTGTTGTTTTTGAAGATAATTTTACAAAAGGCATAGTACAGGCTATTTCCTCTAAGTTTGAAGAGTATTTGGTGATGAGTAGCGTTGGTACTTTTGAAGAAAAAAAGATCTCTCTTTTAGATAAGAAGCAAGTTTTCTTAAAAAGAAACGAGTTTGCAAACCTTGTTTATTCATTCTTTAAAGTTATTGGAAACAATTATGACAAAACAAATTCAAACATGCTTGATTATGCTTACCTTTTTGACCATAGGGACATCTTTGAAGCGCCTATTAACGATTTTCTCAAGGAATTTAGAAGTGTTCGCAAACATATTAAAAAGCTTCTTGAATCAAGGCTTGAGGATATTGAGACAATGCGGATTTACAATGCAGAGTCTGACGACTTTGCATTTAAGGCTTATATTAAGGATAACGAATTAAATCTTGACAGAGGCACTCCTTGTATGCTTTTTGAAAGACCCCCTCTTAATATGAGGATTTTTGGTATCGTTAAATCAATTGACTTTAATACAATATCAGGCGCAGTTGACTACAAGACTGTATCTCCAGAGTTTATTACACCGCTTAAAACCGTTAAGCAAGAAGTAAGGGGAATAATTAATATTACAAAAGCTACTGATACTTTAAAGGATTTTCTTATAAATGGTAAATTTTTACCTCATATTGATAAACTTTTTGACAATCCTGTAGACCTAATTGCAGATCAACCTGTATTTGCTGTTATAAAAGGTAGTTTTGGAACTGGTAAAAAACACATTATTGGGGAATTTTTGCAAAAATATCCAGGAGCAAAAATAATAATTTTTTCCAAAGGTTTCTATAAATCTCTTAAAGAAGTTTTTGGAAATCTTGTTGAGAAGAGTGTTGAAAATCTCGAAGGGGTGTATGATTATATTTTTTATTTTGATAGACATATTGATAAAAACACTATCTTAAATCTTGCACCATTCACGAAAAATATAATTGTATTTACTTATGATGAAACAGTACCATACGAAAATCTTCTTGAAGAAAGCAGAGTTTTTAGACTCAAAAAGGTTTTTGGCTTTGATAAATTCATTCATAAGTTTGTCTTAAGGTTCTACGCTTTGAATTCAGAGGCAACTTCAGATGTTTCAGAGATTAAAATTCTCAATAAAGAAAACATAGAAAGTGAGTTTATACCACTTGTGAATCCAGAAAAAGTTGTTCAGTTTGTTCAAGTTAAAGGTGCAGTTGAATTTGAAAGAAACAAACTTAACAAAAATGAGGCGAATTTCACAACGACTCTTATTGTTCAATTCCTGAAGGGTGGGGTAGATCGTTCATCTATTGAGGTAATTGTGCCTTATGAGAGACAAAAGGCATATATAATTGATCAATTGAAAACTAATCAAGTTGAAGGTGTGAGAGTTTCTCTTGTGGAGGAAGCAATTCAATCTTCAATTGTTGTAATAAATTTTGTGGATGTTGAAAGCCTTCCGAATGTTTTTGAGGACAAATTTAATCTTGCATTCGCTATAACAAGGGCACGAAGCAAAGTCATTTTTGTGGGTTCGCCTGCTCTTCCTAAAAAGGAAAAGTTCCTATCCTAAAATTTTTCTTTTCAGGTAAATTAATGGTATTTGTGGATTGTTAAATAGCAACTTTATACCTGTAATAGCGGGTTTATCCATAAATCCGTATTGTATCAAAATTTGAGATATCCTTTTGCTGTTTAGATTTTTTATTATTTGGTCTTTATCCTCATCAGTTAGTGAGATGTAAACATCTCTTAGAAAAATCTCTCTTTTAAACTCGGTTATTAATGCCTTTTTTGAGCGACTATCATAAGTTTCGAGAATTTTAAAGAAATTATTGCTATTATCTTTAAATGCTTCGATTATTGTTTCACTTAGAATATTCCCAGCAATAAATCCTGTAAGAAGACCACCTCCTGAGAATGGCTTAACCTGTCTTGCAGCATCACCAACAAAAAGAATATTTTTGTATGCGATTTTTTTGGGAATTCCTATAGGGATACTCCAAACAACTGGTTTTCCTGAAATTTTTGCATTTGAAAGTAAACTCCAGTTTTTAAAAAGCATGTCTAATTTATCAAGAAGGTTTTTTCCAATATTATCGCCAAAACCTACACGGGCACTTTCATCACTTGTTGGAATAATCCAAGCAAACCAATTGTTGGCAATATGATTATTCATATAGATATACGCAATTTCAGTATCGTTAAGCGAAATTTTTGTATCTACCTGGACTGTGTAAATAGTTTCTCCATCAATTTCTACATTGAGCATCTTTTGAATTGCTGATGTTGCACCTGTAGCAACTACAATAACCTTGGTATTAAAAATATTCCCATTTGTAAGTGTAATAAAGGAATCTCCGTTTTTTGTGTCTATGTTTTCAATGTGTGCATTGTAAAAGAATTTTGCACCATTCTCTTTTGCTTTGCTTTCCATAAAGATATCAAAGTTACTTCTGTCTATAACTGCAGCGTAAGGAACATCTCTTTTGAATTGAAAATCGTTTTCTTTACAAGAGAAAACCTTAGCTCCCTTTATATAGTTTATGATAAGCGATTTATCTAAATTTGTAAGTTCAAGAAACTCTATTGGGACAAGTCCTGAACAGTGGTTTGGAAATCCAATTTTTGTTTTTGCCTCAATTACCGCAACGGAAAGTCCTGCTTTTGCGAGGTTGCTTGCAACATTACATCCAATAGGTCCGCCGCCAATAACGATTACATCGAACTTTTCCACAATCAGATTATACTACAAATATTTTTAAATTGAGGGTGGAAAATTTACATTCTATTGGAGTGAATACTTCTCATGAGTTTCTTCTCCGATATTGAAGAAAACTTATCATTTCTGAAATCTACTCCCTTTTAGGGGGAGTTAGAGGGGGAATAT
>PNIL01000009.1 GCA_002877955.1 Caldisericum exile
GTATTGAAAGGCGGTTCAAAATCCCCCAGCCGTTAAACTCGTGCGTTTTTGCACAGTTTGATTGATTGGTTTAAATTGGTAAAGCCAGAAAGATTAAAAAGTGGAGATAGGGTTGCGATTGTTTCTCTTGCAAGCACACCCTTTAAGGAAAATATGGAAAGAGGCATTAACTACCTTCAAAGGTTTGGACTTGAAGTTGTTGTTGATCCCAAAGTTTTTGATGAATATGGTTATCTTGCAGGAAGCGATATTGAAAGGGCAAATGCCTTGAACAATTATTTTGCTGACAAGAGCATTAAAGCAATATTTTCTTCCTGTGGTGGGTATGGCAGTGGAAGAATCCTTCCATATATAGATTTTTCTAATATTGAAAGAAATCCAAAGGTGTTTGTGGGATATTCTGATATTACTTCACTTCATTTGGCTATTCAAAGGAAAACAAATCTCATAACATTTTATGGGCAGATGCCAATGGTTGACCTTGGAAAAGATGAGTATTCTCACATCCTTATGAATTTTCTTTTTGACCCTGATTTTAGGCTTTATTATAAGGGAGATAGCGTTAAATCTTTTAATCCTATGAAAGTAGAAGGGCAACTTGTTGGAGGATGCCTTACTCTTATTGATGCGCTTCTTGGAACTGAGTATGAAATAGACACAAAAGGTAAAATACTCTTTATTGAAGAGGTGGAAGAGCATAATCATGATATAGACAGAATGCTTCTTCATTTAAAACTTACAAATAAGTTAGATGATGCAGTGGGGTTTTTAATTGGTGATATGGTTGATATAAAGCCAAAAGACCAAAGAAGAAAATCTTTAACTCTTGAAGAAATTTTTGAAGAATACATTGTAAAACTCAATAAACCGGTTTTAATGAACTTTCCTGCAGGACATGGTAAAATTTTTGTGCCCCTTCCTTTGGGTGTTTTAGCTCAAATAGACTCCGAAAACGGAACAATAAAGACTATCGAGGGAAGCGTAATATGAACGAAGAATTTTTAAATCAATTTGGTCTTCGTTATAATGAAAAGGGAATACTTTTACTTTCAGGTGCCGATCTTTTAGATATTTCAAAGGAATTTGGAACGCCTCTTTATGTATTTTCAAAAGATCTTTTTAAGAAAAACATAAACGAGTTTAAGAGTGCCCTAAATGAGAACTTCAAAAATCATTTTTTGCTATATGCAAGTAAAGCTCTATCAATAAAGGAAATTTACCGTATTCTTAATGTTGAAGGTTTAGGCGCAGATGTTGTATCCATGGGGGAAATTTTGACAGCACTTAGTGTTGGGTTTAACCCAAGTTTATTGTATTTTCATGGGAATAGTAAAAGTGACGAAGATCTTACTTTTGCAATAGAAAAAGGCATAAAAATTGTTGTTGATAACGAAAGCGAACTCAACTCGATAATTAGGATTTCTAAAAGTATTGAGAAAGTCTCGCATATTTTACTTAGAGTAAAGCCTGGTATATCTCCTAATACTCATTCTTATATCATTACAGGGCACTTAGAGTCAAAATTTGGAGTAAGTCTTGAAGAAGGTAAAAATTTGTTGAGTATTGCGTTGAAAAATAGATATATTGATTTCTTAGGTTTTCACTATCATATAGGTTCTCAAATACTTGATTATGATGCCTTTAAGAAGAGTGCAGAGGAGATTTCTTTGTTTTTAATGGGCATCAAAAAAGAATTGGGATACGTTCCAAGAGAATTGAATGTTGGAGGTGGGTTTGGAATTCCTTATGTCCCAAATGATAAAAGAGTTGATAAGAAGGAGTTTATAAGAGCAATAAAAGATGGACTTTTAACGCATATTGAAAATTTGGACGATTTTAAAATCCTCATTGAACCCGGTAGGGCTCTTATTGGAGATACAGGGTTAATCTTATACAGAGTTTTAAGGAAAAAGTTTGTTAATTCAAAGGAGTATCTTTTTGTTGATGGTGGAATGGGAGATAATATTAGAGTGCCTCTGTATGGTGCAAGATATACCATAGCAAATGTGAAGAGAAGAGAAGGAAAAATTAAAAACTATCACATCTTTGGGAAATACTGTGAATCAGGCGATATTGTAGCGTTTGATACACCTTTAGAAGAAGTAGAAGAAGGAGATTACATCGCCGTTTTTCCTGCAATTGCTTATACCTATTCTATGGCAAGCAACTACAATAGGTTCACTCGCCCTCCTGTTGTTATCGTGGAAAATGGAAAAGGAAGGCTTGTTGTAAGAAGGGAAACTTACGAACAGCTCATGCAAAATGATATTTAAGCAATTTTAAAGATTGGTTTTTCAACTATAAAGTTCCCTTCAAACCTCTCCTCGTTTAATAGGAATATGGTATCAAGGTCAAAGAATTTAAAGCCTCCCACTCCAAGTGCAAAATGGACGCTTTGGTTAATGCCGATACTTGTTTCTGCCATTGCGCCTATCATAAGACCAATATTAGCACTTTTTGCAATTTCTACTATGGCAAGTGCAGAGGAGATTCCCGATTTCATTAATTTTATGTTGAAGAAATCAACTGCTTCATTTTTTACAAGATTTAGAGCATCCATTTGAGTTTTTATGCTTTCATCAGCTGCAACTGGGTATGGAGAGTTAAATCTTACAAACTTCAAACCTTCAATATCAAAGTATATAACAGGCTGTTCAAAGATTGCAATATCAACCCCGTTTTTATACATTTCTTTTACAAATCTCACTGCATCTTTTGGTGTATAGCCCATATTTGCATCAACAATGTATTTTGCTCCTTTTGTTTCTTTTGCAATTCTTAACATTGCTTCAATATCTTCTTCGATGTTTTCCCCAACCTTTACCTTTATAATTCTAAAGCCTTCATTGAAAATCTCTTTTGCGTCGGAAACCCTTTCATCAATAGGTTCAATGCTTACTGTTTTGTCTGTTTCAAGCGAGTTTTCTGCTCCACCAAAAATTGTGTGAGGCGTTGTCCCCAACTCTTTTGCAAGGGCATCAATAATTGAAAATTCAACTGCTGCCTTTATACTTGGCGATGCAATGAGTTTAGAAGTTTTTAGAAAACACCTTCTAAATGATTTTGTGTCTTCTGCTACAAGCAATTCATTCAAAAAATTTTCCAAAGAGATAAGCGCATCAACGACTTCACCATTTACTCTAAATGAGGGAGATGCCTCTCCAATTCCTGTTGCTCCTGAATCAGTTTCTGTAAAGACCCTTATATTATTTGCAACTGTGCTTATACTGTTTGTTACATGAAAGGGTTTTTTAAAATCTGTTTTCTTGAGTTTTAATGTTATTTTTGTTATTTTACCCATATTTGCCTCCCTAAATATTAGGTTATGAATAGTGTTTAAAGCATTAAAAACCTTCCAAAATTTTATTAAACACTATTCTTTGTTAGGCTGCATTAATCCTAACTGGGTGTAACCCAACACCCTCTATCCCCTCTGCAAATGCTTTGGGGAATACTTTCTCGCTAGTGTTATACCACAAACTGTTAATTTTATCAAAAAATTAATATATTTAAAACTCTTTATTGTTTTTTGTTATCATATAACAATCATTTATTGCTTTATACAACATCACTATGTGTTACTGTATCTTCCATTGTTTCCTTTATTCAGTGGTAAACTCGAATCTTCGGAACTTTGTGGCATTTCTAAAACACTTTGACTCT
>PNIL01000032.1 GCA_002877955.1 Caldisericum exile
GCCCTTGGGGCATTTAAGAGCACTAACGGTGGGGCAACATGGAGTGAAATCAACAAAGGAATTTTAAATCTTTTCCTTTACGATATAGAGGTAAACCCAAAGGATCCTAAAATTGTATATGCAGCCTCAAATGGTAGCGGTGTTTATAAGAGTGCCGACTCAGGCACTTCTTGGGTTGAGCTAAGTAGAGGTCTTGAAAATAAGAAAGTTTACGATATTACCTTGAACCCCGGGTATCCAAACGTCCTTACTGCAGGCACTGAAGGTGGCGTATTTTTCTTAGAAAATTATAGTAACACTTGGGAAAAGATGAATGATGGCCTAACAGACCTTACGGTTTATTCCGTTGCATTCGACCCAAACAACATCAGCTTTCTTTATGTGGGCACTTGCCAAGGCGGCTTATTTAGAAAACAGGTTACTCGGACCATAAAAGTATTGCCAACAGAAGGCGGTAAGGTAGAACCTTCCGGTACGCTTGAAGTTGTCTTTGGTTCAGAGGTAGTATTTAATATAACGCCTGACTCTGGATATAAACTTAAAGAAATTTATGCAGGATCAAATAAGTACCAAAATCCTTCGACAACTTTTAGAGTTACCTTAGGTACTACATACAATTCAACCTTTAGGGCTGTTTTCGAAAAGATAGCGCCTTCAAATATTGTTATTTTACTTCAGATTGGGAATCGGATCTTTACTGTCAATGGCGATAGAAGGACCCTTGACTCTCCGCCAATTATAAAAAATAACAGAACTCTTCTTCCAATAAGAGCAGTTGTAGAGTCATTAGGCGGAACTGTAGGTTGGGATGGGGCAGAACACAAAGTTACAGTGGCTCTTGGAAGTAAAACCCTGGAACTCTGGATAGGTAAACCGATTGCCAAAGTAAATGGCAGGGATACCTTAATTGATGCTACTAATCCTAATGTTGTACCGGAGATCGTCAACTCAAGAACAATGCTTCCTTTAAGATTTGTTGCAGAGTCTCTTGGTGCCGACGTACAATGGGATGGTACTACAAAAACCATAACTATAACATATATTCCTTAACTATCACACATATTTGAAACATTATTTGCGGCTGGGAAAATAAATTCGCGGCCTTTTTGTTATAAAATTTTTAATTTGTATACCTTTCCTGCATTGATATTTAGTACTTCACCCGATCCATAATCATTTTCTATGAGAAAAACTATTGCATGGGTGATCTCTACAGGATAAGAGTCTAATGGGCGAAAGTTGTTCAAGATTCCTAAGCGCTTCTTCTCTAAGTCGCAAAACTAGGTCAGTGTAAACTGGTCCTGGTGCAACTCATTTATCAAAATGCCTTTTGAGGTAAATTCTGCTAAAAAAGCTTGTTTTAAGCCAACTACTCCTGCCTTTGATGCTGCATATGGAATACCCAAGGTGTATTCTTTTCTTCCAGCAAGAGATGAAACATTCACGATTTTTCCTTTTCCCTCTTTTAGAATCTGTGGAATAACAAACTTACACATATTAAACATGCCTTTTAAGTTAACATCAATTGTCTTATCCCATATCTCTTCTGTTGCTTCTATGAAGTCTATCTTTTAGATGCCTCCATTATTAAAGAATATGAATCCTTCCAAAATCTCTAATAATATCATTAACTGTTTTCTCAACTTCTTAGAAGTTTGAAACATTACACTTATACATT
The DNA here is from genome assembly GCA_002877955.1 of Caldisericum exile. Lineage (GTDB taxonomy): Bacteria > Caldisericota > Caldisericia > Caldisericales > Caldisericaceae > Caldisericum > Caldisericum exile_A. The sequence goes on from PNIL01000032.1 coordinate 1,679, forward strand.
TTGTACTTTCCGCTCAGTTTTGTTATCTTTTCTTTAGCTCTTTCTGCTAATTTAAATTGTAAAGTTGTAAATTATTACAACATTATTGTCCAGTTACGCAAGTTTAACTGCAGTTGTTCTTTTATTCTACTTGACCCACCATTTACAATAAAACGGCATCCTTTATTTTCATTTTTCACCTCTGAAACATAATAATCTTTGGGAACATTTCCCGATTTTAAGATATCTAATAAGTTGGAGGTGATGGGTGTGATGGAGAAAATCATATTAACCTTGATTCTTTCAGTCTTTGTGGTGGCTTTGGGATGCACTAAACCAAAAGGAAACTATACTGAAAAATTGAAGGAGGGTTGTGTTGAGGCAACTATTACAGGCATAAAACTTGATATTGGGAGACTTGAAAATTATCTTGTGCTACCAGATCTTCAAAATAAGGCTCAAGTAGAAGCCCACCTTTCGAAACTTTACGAAGATTTAAAGAAGTATCAAAATATGAGAATAGAAGAATATGCACTTCCTCAACCTCTTCACATTAGAGGTTATATTAATGAACCTTATGTAGTTAATACAATTATCTATCTTGAAAAGCAGTCAATGTCAGGACCTTTTTATCATGCAGTAAAGGTGATGGACGATAGAGGAGCGGAAATTAAACCTAAGGAAATTTATGAATTTACCATATATCCACTTTATCGAAGGTATTATCCATTTGAAGATTGGTATGTTTTAATTGAAAGTTTTGAAAAGTAGAATTTTGAAATTTTTTCTTGTTTTTTTGAAGCTTTTTTGTAAAATTATTTAAAAGCATAAGATAAGGAGGATTTTTGTGAAAATTTTAGTTATAAATCCTGGCTCAACTTCTACAAAAATAGCAGTTTATGATATGGATAAAGAATTGTTTTCAAAATCAATTGAACACTCGAAAGAAGAACTTGCACCATTTAAAAAGATTTCAGATCAGCTTGAATTTAGAAAAGAAACAATCCTTAAAGCTCTTAAAGAGGCAGGATTTGACCTAAGTGAATTTGCCTGTATCTCCGCAAGAGGTGGGAATATTCACCCAGTTCCCTCTGGCACTTACATAGTAAATGAAAAAATGGTCCAGGATATGCTTTCTCTTAAGTATGGAGCACATCCATCAAATCTTGGAGCACCGATTGCATATGAACTTGCGAGGCAATACAATATCCCTGCCTTTATTGTTGACCCAGTTGTAGTGGATGAGATGGAGATGGTAAATAAAATTACAGGGCTTAAGGGGATTTTGAGACAGGCGAAAGATCATCCTTTGAATCAAAAGGCAGTTTCAAGAGAAGTTGCAAAATCCTTAGGTAAGAAGTATGAGGAGTGTAATTTTGTGGTTGCGCATCTTGGTGGCGGGATTTCCGTTGCAGCACACAGAAAAGGGCGGATCATTGATGTTAATAATGCTTTAAATGGAGATGGTCCATTTTCTCCAGAGCGCGCAGGTGATTTGCCTAATGTTTCTGTTGTTGAGATGTGCTTCTCAGGAAATTACACTAAAGAAGAAATTCTTAAGATGCTTGCAGGAAACGGTGGATTTGTGTCACACCTCGGCACAAATTCCTTAAAAGAAGTTTTATCGAGAATTGAGCAAGGTGATGAATACGCAAAACTTGTATATGATGCAATGGTGCTACAGATTTCAAAGTGGATTGGTATAATGGCAGTTGTTCTTAAGGGTGAAGTTGACGGGGTAATTCTTACAGGTGGTATGGCAAAGTCAGAAAAACTTGTAAACGACATAAAAGAGTATGTAAAGTTTATTGCGCCAGTTTATACCGTCGCTGGTGAGTTTGAGATGAAAGCCCTTATGGAAGGTGCCCTTCGGGTTTTAAGGGGTGAAGAAGAAGCAAAAACTTACGAATAAACGAAGGGAACTTTTTCGACACATTTTGTATCTAATAT
>PNIL01000033.1 GCA_002877955.1 Caldisericum exile
AGGGGGCACCCCCCTTTCTAATGGTTGATGGGGCTTTTACCCCTTCGAGTAATGAGAACCCTCTTCCATTTGGGGTATCTGCTATTAAATGCAGGAAAAAAATGAGAGAGAAGAAAGACTCTCTATAAACACATTAGAAAATAGTAAATATTAATCATTATGTTTAGTTGCAATTCTTCACATCGATTTGCAATGAATGACAAATTGGCGGAGTGTAGTCACTTACAGGATTATCGAAATTGTAAATCTTTTCCTTGTTATGCCTTTCCTCTTAAATGTATAAAGTCAGCGTCGGTAATAAGGACATTGGCTAAATCGCCAGGATGAACCTCAAAACTACTTTCAAAAATCACAAGTTTATCTTGCGGGATTCTTCCAAAAGCTTTGTTTCCTTTTACATTTTCAACAAGCACTTCATAAGTACCACCAATATATGCCTTGTTCTTCTCAAGACTTATTTCATTTTGTATTTTAAGAAGGTAGTTAAGTCTTTCTTTTTTTGTTTTTGGGTCAATCTGCCCTTCCATCGTTGCTGCAGGTGTATTAGGACGTTTTGAATAAGCTGCGATAAAACTTTTATCAAATTGAACGGTTTTAACAAGATTAATAGTTTCAAGGAAATCTTCTTCTGATTCGTTTGGGAAGCCTACAATAATATCAGTTGTAATTGATGCTTCAGGAAATTCTTTCTTAATTGTTTCAATTATCTCAAGGTAATGCTCTTTTGTATATCCTCTTTTCATAAGAGACAGTATCTTATTTGATCCTGACTGAACAGGCAAATGGAAATGAGGCATAAGAGTGTCAATTCGGCGCATTCTTTTTACAAGTTCCTTTGTAAAATATGCTGGATGTGGTGTAAGATAACGTAATCTTTTAAGATTAGGAATACGACCAACTTCTTCAAGAAGTTCAATAAAACCTTCCTGCTTTCCTAAATCGTAACCATAATGATTTATATTTTGACCTAAGAGAACTATTTCTTTTACCCCTTGATCAACAAGACTTTTTACTTCGTCCAATACTTCATTAATTGGTCTCGATTTTTCACGTCCTTTTGTTGCAGGTACAATACAATAAGCGCAAAAACTGTTACAACCAAAAATGACAGGAACATACGCAAAAACTCTGTGAACCTCAACCTTATTAAGCGAATTATTAGCATTTAAATATTTTGAAAGCTCGCTTCTTAATTCATTAACACGCTCATAAATAAGTTCATAACCTTTCGAAAGCATAAAAAGGCTATCACGTGCAACTTCTTTAATTTTTCTCTCCTTGATGGATGCAACACATCCTGCTACGATTACATAAGGCCTTCCGTATTTTTCGTAAAGAGACCTTGCATATCCTACTGAACTTATGAGTTTTTGCTCGGATTTTTCTCGCACAGCGCAGCTATTAAAAAGTACAATATCCGCTTCCTCAATACTTGAAACCTCGACCAATCCAAAATCGTAAAATACTTCTCTAAATTTTTCACTTTCGTATTCATTCATCTGACATCCAAAGTTAACTATGGCAAATGTCCTCATAGATTTTAAACAATTCTCCTCTCAAAACTTCTTTATAAGCTCTATCTATTGAAAGATTATTTTCGCTTGCAAATCTTTCAACTTCACTAAACCTCACTTTGGTTTTTTTCCATAATCTTAAAATTTCAATGTATTTTGGTAAAATCTCTTCCTCAAAATTTGCAACAATGTTTAGCAACAGAAACTCAACCTTATCTTTTTTACGGTAAAACGCCTCAAACAAACTTTCAAAATTCGGAATTATTTTTTCATCAATATATTCTATATACTCTAATTCTTTTTCTGTTAATCCAAATCTGAACTGTGGATACTCTTGACCCAGAAAATAAGCCTTGAGGATATCAAGATATGTTGAATCTTTATTCAAATTCCTTCGAAGATCTGGAAGCAATTCTGAAAAATGGATACGGCATAAAAACGAAAAATCAAAATCAGCAAACACTTGTATCAAAGCGTTTTTAATATCATCAATATCACCTTTCAAAAATTTCAAAAGTTCAAATCTTGCACGCTCTTTTTTTACGTTAAAATACAGATCTTTCGAATCTTTAAGAATATTTTTCGTGTTCTCTTCAATTTCAAGATGAAACTGCGACAAAAACCTGAACGCCCTCATAAAACGAACAGGGTCATCTCTTATTGAGTTAATTGAGCATACCCGCAAAATACCATCCTTAAGATCGTAAAATGATTTTGGATGTGAAATAATCTCTAAATTTCCCAAATTTAAGTAGATTGCATTGATTGTAAAATCCCTTTTTTGGATATCAGTCTCAAGATCAACATAGTAGGTAAAATCAAAAGTAAAACGATCAAAAAATACCCTATATAAAGGAAATATTTCCCTATTAAGAACTATATATTTGAGATTTGAAAGTTTTGTTGAAAGTAGATTGAAATCTTCTTTTGGTACAATAAAATCAAAATCAAAAAAATCTTTTTGAAGTAAGAAATCTCTTACAGCACCACCAACAAGATACGTCTTATGAGGGTTAAATAAGTTTTTAATAGTTTGAGGTATTAAATCAACAAGACTACCTAAATCTTTTTCCACTTTCCTCTTAAAATTTGGACTGCTTTTCCTGACGAATCAATATCAATCACAACAAAATGTAAAGTTGCATTTCCTTTTGCTGGTTCAAAGTTCCATGGCATACCTGTAATAAACCTTTTCAAGGCAACTTCTTTATCGAGACCAATTACCGAATCTTCAACGCCACACATTCCAACGTCAGTTATATATGCAGTACCTTTGGGGAGTATCCTTTCATCGCCTGTTTGGACATGCGTATGAGTGCCAATAACTGCTGAAACCCTTCCATCAAAATAAAAACCAAGAGCTTCTTTTTCTGCGGTTGCTTCCGCATGGAAATCAACGATAATATAAGGTGTTATTGATTTTAATTCCTCTATGATTTTGTCGCCAACTGAAAACGGCGAGTCAATTGGTTGCATCTCAACTCGACCCTGAAGGTTTAAAACTCCAACTTTAAAATCCTTTTTTTCAACAATCACATAACCTCTTCCGAGCGCTCCCTGAGGATAATTTGCAGGACGCAACAAGTAAGGGAGTAAAGAAAACTTATCCCAAAGAACTTTCTTATCGAAGGAATGATTTCCGCCAGTTATAACATCAATCCCATAAGAATGCAACTCAAGTGCAATTTCATAAGTGATTCCCGCACCATGTGCAGCATTTTCACCGTTTGCAATCACAATATGCGGATGATACTCATCTAAAATTTTTGGAAGTCCTTCTTTCACAGCTGTTCTTCCAGGTTCTGCAAAAATATCTCCTAAAAAAAGAACTCTCATTTTACACCTTTAAAAATATGGCTTTAAAAAATATGGCTACCCCATTGCTCTGGGTAGCCTGTCGAATATATTTCAATAATCTTATTTCTCCTT
>PNIL01000012.1 GCA_002877955.1 Caldisericum exile
CTCGACATTGGCCATAGCCTTGTGCCCTTACCACCTGCAAGAATTATTACTTTCATAATAAGCTCCTTTTAAACTGTTTAATAAATTCTACAAAAGTTTCAACTTCTCCTAAAAGATTAAACAGTTTTATAGTTTCTGTAGTCAATCTTCCCCTCCTTAATCCTTTTTAAAAAGCTTCCATCCATCATCCTCAGCATAGATTCTGCATCAAAGTAGTAGAGAAATACTTTCCTTCCGTAATCTGCCCATAAATTCTCACTTTTTGTAAAAAAGACCTTGCCTTGTGATATTATTTGGTAGGCAAAGCGCGGGTTTTTTTCATAGGGGTTGTTCAAAATTATGAGGTCTCTTCTTTTCCCTGTAAGGCTTTGTAACTGTGAGACAAAATTTCCATATTCAAGAATAGAAATGTCCCTCTCGACGTATATACCTATATCCACATCACTTATATCATTAGCCAGCCCCCTCGCAAAGGATCCAAAAAACAGTGCAAAGACTATAAAATCTTTACTGCTTAAAAATTCCTCTACTTTTTTAATTTCATCCTTCACTTATTTCACCTCTATTAATCCTTTGGATAAACAATTAAAATGCTTTTTTCTGTCCCATTCCAGTTTACATATGCGCCGATGGATTCTGCAACAAAACGAATGGGGAGCATTGTTCTTGAGTTAACAATAATAGGTGTAACTTTGGAGTTCTGGGAATCAATCTGAACCTTCTTATTATTGACATACGCATAATTTTTGTTTATCCAGAGTTCGATCTTAGTGTTTGAGATATTTATCGTTACTTTCCTGTCCGTTCCATCCCAGGATAGGGTTCCACCAAGAGATTCTATAACTGTCCTTATAGGGAGTAAGGTTCTTCCCCAGTCAGGAATAATTACAGGAGTAGTGCTTCTACCTGGATCTACTTCACTTTTTACTCCATCAACGTACATCCACTTATTATTTACGATGAGTTTAATGACTTTTGCTTTACCAATCTCAACGGTGAAATTAGGAAGAGAGTATTTGAAAAGCAGTAGGTATCTTACATAGGATTGTATGGTATTTTTACCCTCTGCCATTTTTAAGGTGCCAGCAAAGTTTCCGCTTGAATCAACAGCAAAAGTAAAGCTATCCTTAGATTCCTTGTTAGACATATTCCCTTTAAGCGTTCCTTTAGGCCTTCTCGCTAATTTGCCGCTGTAAGTAAAAGTTAGTTTGCCTGTATCAAAGCTAAAGTTTAATGAGGGCAAAAAGGATTTGAGCAGACTGGGAATTTCTGGATAAGTTAATTTAATTTTTACACTCCTCCCATCAGGATTTGCAATAATAAGGGTAGAATTTTCTTTTAGATTCATTTCTTTTGAAGCAATTCCATTTACAGGCTTAACATATTCACCATTTATGAGAACAATGTCGTTTGGGAATGTTTTAATTTGGAGGACCACTTTCTCCTTAGAAAATAAAATTTGGCCTGAAACTGAAACAGGATAAATTGAAGCATACGTAGGTTCTAGATTATTAAGAAAAAGAGAGTTTATTGTAACAAAAATAAGCAAAATAAACAAAGTTTTTTTCATGCCTTCTCCTCCTTTTTCCCGTTCGAACCCTGCATGTATTCTAAGAAGAAAGCAAGAAGGATCGAGAAAAATAATGTTGCAATTCCTGCAATCGCAACATTTAACAATTTATGAGGCCCTACTGGTTTTTCTGGGACAATTGGCCCTAAGGCAAGTTTAATATTCTCTATATTCATCGTACCAAGGATTTTTGCCTGGCTATAACTTGTTTTCAGTAAATCATACTTTTGTTGTGCAAGAGATAATTCTCTTTTCAAAGAAAGGTATTTAAGTTGGTCCTCTTTTAAAGTCGGATTAAGAGCAATGAGTCCACCAATATCAATATTTCCAAGTGCCGAATTATCCTTATATATTGAAAAGGCAATATTATAATTTGCCTGTGCTTCGTCTAATTCACGCTTAAGCGATATTAGCTGCTCTTGCCGAGATTTAAGCGTAGGAATCCTCGCAAGAAGTCCTCCTGTATTAAGAGAAAGCATTGTACTGTAATCACCATAATGACTGAAGGCATTTGAATAATCGTCCCTTGCAAGATCAAGATTTTTTTGAAGTTTTTCAAGAGTCACTTGTTTTTCTGAAAGTTTCTTTTGTAGAGAATAGATTTCATTAAGAGTTTGCGTGCTCATATTCTGAACTTCTCTTTGCTCACTTGTTATTTCTGCAAGAGTCGCTTTTAATGAAGCTATATTGCTTTTTAATTGCTCATAAAGAGGATTTAATTGGGTTGATTCCATCTGAAGATGCACCAGTTCTTTGAAGTTTGGGTTATCCTGTACAAGTTGGGTTAAGAATTGCGAATCCGCAACTGACTGAGTGAGAGTAATAAACTGTGACTCTTTGGAAATTTGTGAAACAAGGTCCGCAAGTTTGGCATGGTTGGTCTCAATCGATATCTTTAGGTCAGATAATTTGCTTTGATAATTTGTGAATTCTGATAGTCTTACATTTATCTCGTTAGTGAGAACCGTAATGTTATCAGGGGTAGCAAGAAACGACTGATAATCGGAAGTTGCTTTTATTAAGTTTGTGAGAGCAAGATTAAGTTCATCTGTTGCAAGTTTGCTTGCCTCTATAACATATGCTGTTTCTTTCTTTTGGAGCTCTTGCTTTGCGGTATTTAAAATATCAGAAACGAAAGTAGATAAGGAATCTTTATAAACCTTTTCTTTTGTTTCAAGATCTTTACTTGTTTCTTGCAACTGGTTTTCAATATAGGTTACAAGCCAGCTCATATCTGCTTTGTTAAGATCTTGTGCGTATTTAGGAAATTTTTCTCCGATCATCTTTGCAATTTTATAAGCTTCTTCCGGGTCATTTAGAGACACTGACACAACAATAAGATTTGAATTTTCAGGATTCGTTACATTTATTTTCTTTGATAAAATTTCAGGGGTTAATTCCTTCGAAAATCCATTTTCACTAATAATTGTTGAAAGAAAAGAAGGGTCTTTTACAAGTTGTGAATAAGTTTCGATTGATGGATTTGATACAAAACTAATAGGGTTCGTTGCTTGATCGTATAAAGTACTAAATTGGTTTGTATTAGAAATTTGAGGATTTGAAACAAGAAATGTTGTCGTTGCTTCGTATTCCTTGGGTAACACAAAATAACTCAACAATCCGGTCACTAACATTGCAATGACAGTTAAACCAATAATAAGCTTCTTCCACCTTACTAAGACATTAATATAATCCCTTAGTTCTATTTCTTCGTCTTCCATTTTCGCCTCCACATTTCACAAAACCAAACTTTAAAAAATTAAAAATGTTTCTAATACTTGTTTTATTATATAAAATTTGTAAAAAGAA
>PNIL01000006.1 GCA_002877955.1 Caldisericum exile
AAAGCAGGTGGATCAACCAACATTACATACACATCTACTGGTGGTGATTACGAACTCAAAGTTACAACCACTATTGGTTCTAAAACTTATACATTTAAAATGACACCCGGCGGACAGATTACAGTATCTTCTCAATAAAGAGCGCTAATTAGTGTAATTTTTTGGGCACGCAAAAAGCGTGCCCTTTTTATTTTAGCCTTTTTATTTTAGATACTTTGCAAAATCATTTTTGTATGCGTTATAGAGAATCAAATCCAAGTTTTTCAAATACTCAAACCTCGCCTTTACCTGTTTTGAGTTATTTTGAATCGCATAGTAATATGCTAAACCAAGTTGTCCGTAAGGATTTTTATTGTTTGCCTTTATGCCTTTAACGATATACTCCTTACCTTCTCCCAGGTTTCCTTCCTTAAGTAAAATAAAGCCATATGCAATATTTGTATTTGAAAAAGAATCATCTATGGGAAAACTAATAAGTGTTTTTGCAGAGTTTATATCGCCTTTTGTAAGAATATAAGCTAAAGCCACAAGTCCTTTTAAATCAAAATCAGTTTTTCTTAGATCCTTAGCCCTTGTTAGAAATTTAATTGAAAGCGGATTTTTTGTATCAAGATAAATTTGCCCAATACCATCAGGAAATCTATAGTCAAGCGGATTTAAAGAAGAGGCAAATTCAAACTCTTTTAAGGCACTTGAAGCATCCCCCAAATCTTTAAAAGTTTGCCCTAAAAGGTAATGGTAGGTTGAGTTATTTTTGTCAAGAGCTATGCCATTTTTATAGTATTCTATTCTTGTTTCAATTGGTAAGTTATCTCCAATAAGAACATTAACTGATGCAATAAATGTTTTAAAGGTATAAATTGAGCCTAAAACAAGAAACAGTATCAAAATAAGAGATACTCTTTTTGAGAGAACAAAACTTTTTTGGTTGTTAAATGTTAAAAGTGCAAATCCCAAGAAAAGATAGACAAGCGTTATAGGAAGAAGCGAATCAACATCCATACACATATGGATAAAAAAGCCTGTAAGCCCTGAAAACAGCCCAACATAGACAAAAGAAGCATTTTTTAGATTTTTAAAGGCAACCTTATACGCATTAAAAACATACAAGAGAAATGGAATTATCCCATAGATTCCAGTTTCAACAAGAATCCTTGCAATAAGTGAATGGGGGTCAAACCTAATTTTATCGGGAATATTCCCAGTAAGCGAATAAAAGTCTTTAAAACTTCCAATACCAATTGGTTTAAATGGATTTTGCAAAAACCTTTCAAACGATAATTTAACGAAATAGATCCTCATATAGAGTGAAACATTTTGCTCTCCTTGGACAAATTGGACAAACTGCGTATTCTTATTCAAAATTACATCAACTGTAAATGGCGATGCAAAAGAAGGTATAAGAATAATTGCAAAAAGAAGAACCAATACTTCTAAAAGTAAAGCCTTTAAAAAATTTTTATGTAAAATGGATACAAAAACTACCATACTTAATATATAAGCAATGTAAGAGCCTCTTGATGAAGTGATTATGATAAGAAAAGTCAAAAATACTGAAATTATAAAATAAATTGCCCTTTTAACATCGTTTTTCTCAAGAAGAACAAAACCCATTGATGTAAATATGGAAAGTATCAAAAATGCACCGAAGGCATTGTTGTATTGCCAAAGAGATTGAAGTGTTTCAAAACTGACAAATGCGTATTTCTGACCATAAAGCGAGATTGAAGGAAATTGACCAAATGCATATGAGTAATAAAAAAGATACGATACAAATCCAAAAAGAAAACTAGTAAAGACAATAAAGTTTAATACCACTTTGAAGTTTTCTTGGTCGATACTGTTCAAAATTATTATTGAAAGAAGAGTCGGAAATAAGAAATTCAAAAATTGTGAAAAGGCATGATATTTATAATGAGAGAAAATAATTGAAAATCCAACTGCAACAATGAATATAAGAAGGTAAATATCAACTTTTATTGGTCTTTTCTTCAAAATTGAATCAACAATAAAGAAAATGAAAATCAAAAAGACAAAAAAAGAGGATGCATAGGTTATTGTATAGTTTACAACTTCGCCAAAACGCGTAAGAAAGGTAAGTGCAAAGATAAAAGAAAGGGTAAGTATAAGGACAAAATCTATTTTAAAAGACCTCTTTTTCATTTTCATTTTGGTGCCGGGGGCCGGAGTCGAACCGGCACGGTGTCGCCACCGCGGGATTTTAAGTCCCGTGCGTCTGCCTGTTCCGCCACCCCGGCAAATTTTTCTGGAGGCACCGGTCGGATTCGAACCGACGAATGAGGGTTTTGCAGACCCTTGCCTTACCACTTGGCTACGGCGCCATGGAGCGGAAGACGGGATTTGAACCCGCGACAACTGGCTTGGGAAGCCAGCGCTCTGCCCCTGAGCTACTCCCGCACACTTAATATTATACCCAACTTTCCTCTTCTGTCAAATACAGGCTTAATATTTTCTCAATTTTCAAAATTATTTTTAACCTGTGAAATACTATCAGTATCTTTTGGATGGCGCTCTATAATAATTGTTACAGGTCCATCGTTTGTAAGCTCAACTTCCATATGTGCCTTGAAGACACCAGTTTTTAAAGAAGGATACAAATTTTTTACCATCGAAACAAATTTATCAAAATATTCCCTTGCAAGGTTTTCTTCCATTGCGTCTGTAAAACTTGGGCGATTACCTTTTTTTATGTAGGCTAAAAGGGTAAATTGGGATACAAGAAGAATTTCACCTTGAATGTCCCTCACTGAAAGATTCATCTTGCCTTCATTATCCTCAAAAATTCTCATATTTACTATTTTATTTGCAACCCAGTTTAGAACTTCCTCAGTATCACCTTTTTCAATACCTACAAGTGCAAGAAGCCCAACTCCAATCTCTGAAACAACCTCGTTATTCACTTTCACTTTCGACTTCTTCACTCTCTGTAGAACTACCCTCATATACCCACCTCTTAGAGACTCGCACTTTTACAACTTCTTCAAGGCTTTCAAGTTCTTTAACAATTTCTGAGAGATTAATCTTAGGATCTAACTTACAAGAAAATCTTATATATGCAAGAAATCTTCCTTTAAACTTTTTCTTTTTAGAAGAGGAATGAAAGTTTTCAAAGCTAATGTTTCTTTTTGCAAATACTCCTGCAATTTTATATATAAGCCCAGGCACATCCTGAACTGTTAATTTAAAGAACGCATAGAGATTTTTCTCTTTGCCTTTACTCCAATGCGCTTCAACAACCTTCCCTCCATTTTCGACGATTTTCATAAGATTTGGACAATCTACTCTGTGAATTTTTATACCACGCCCTCTTGAAATATAGCCAACAATTTCATCAAAAGGTTTTGGGTTGCAACATTTTGCAATAGAGATATTAATATTACTTGCTCCACTAATTGTAGGGAAGTACTCTGTTGTTTCGGTTTTTGTCTTTAGAGGAATGATTTTAGGAAGCTGTGGCTTTGGTGTCTCTTCAAGCTTTTGGGTCTCTTTCTTTTCTTCGTATAGTTTTCTAAAATATGCCTTTATCTTTGACTTTGCAGAGGCTGTGCGGACAAATTGAAGCCAGTCAAGTTTTGGTCCGGTTGAAGTTTTTGATGTGATAATTTCAACCCTATCTCCTGTCTGAAGCTTGTAGTTAAGGGGGACAAGTGATCCGTTTACTTTTGCTCCTACACAACGATAACCTATATCTGTATGCACCCTGAATGCAAAATCAACAGGTGTTGAACCTTGGGGAAGTTCAATGACATCTCCTTTTGGCGTAAAAACAAGCACCACATCGGAGAATAGATCCACTTTAACTCTTTCAACAAACTCTTTTGAAGAACGAACCTCTTTTTGCCACTCAAGCATCTGCCGAAGCCAAGCAATCTTTGCTTCATAATTTTTATCTAAGGATTTTCCTTCCTTGTATTTCCAGTGAGCCGCGATACCCATTTCATCTACTTCGTGCATTTCCCTTGTACGAATCTGTATTTCAAAAGGTTCGCCTGATTTTGTAATAACCGTTGTATGAAGTGAGCGATAGAAGTTTGGTTTTGGCATTGCAATGTAGTCTTTAATTCTTCCCGGGACAAGTTTATAGTAGTTATTTACAATACCTAAAACTTGGTAACATGTGGGGATGTCATCTACAATAATCCTTAAGGCAATAATATCGTAAATTTCCTCAAATTGTTTTCCATCACGAATCATTTTTCTATAGATACCATAGAGATTCTTTGGACGCCCCTCCACAACTCCTGTAATTCCATGTTCCTTCAAGAGACCTCTTAACTCTTCCATTAACTCATTCACATAAGCTTCACGCTCTTCACGTTTTTTTGCAACCTTTTTTGCAAGCTCATAATACTTTTCAGATTCAAGATAACGGAAACTCAGGTCTTCAAGCTCCCACTTCATCGTATAGATCCCAAGGCGGTGCGCAAGAGGAACGTAAATATCCATTGTTTCTTTGGCAATTTCCTTTTGCTTTTCGGGTGGAAGGTAGTTTAAGGTTCGCATGTTGTGAAGTCTATCGGCAAGCTTAATGAGGACAACTCGCACATCCTGAGCCATTGCAAGGAGCATTTTTCTTAAACTTTCAAGGTGCGCCTCCTCAGTTGATACGCTTTTTATTCCTTTGAGTTTTGTGACACCATTAACAAGAAATGCAACAGTATCTCCAAATTGTGCCTTGATATCTTCAAGAGAAACATTTGTATCTTCAACAACATCATGGAGAAGTGCTGCAGCATATGTTTCAGCATCAAGCTTGAGATTAGTAAGAATGAGAGCAACATTCAGTGGATGAATGATGTACTCTTCGCCTGACTCTCTTGCTTGCCCTGAATGCTTCTCAAGTGCAAACCTATAGGCATCCTCTAAAAGTTTCATCCCCTCACCGTCGAGGTAAGGGGACACTCTATTTTTTAATTCTTGAAAAAGTTCTTCTTTATTCAAAGTTTACAAGGGAAAATACATGATATTTCCCTATCTTTTCCTCTCCTTTCAGATTTTTAAGTATTACAACAAAACCCCAGCCAACGATTTCTGCACCAAGAGATTCAACGAGTTCAGATGCGGCAAGCGCAGTACCACCTGTTGCAAGAAGATCATCAATCATAAGAACTCTTTCGCCTTTCTTGAAGGCATCTTTATGAAGTTCGAGAATTGACATTCCATATTCAAGTTGAAACTCTTTTCTTACAACTTCGTATGGTAATTTCCCTGGCTTTCTTATAGGTACAAAGCCTGCTCCAAGTTCCTTTGCAATTGGTGCACCAAAAATAAATCCCCTTGCTTCAATGGCTGCAACTTTATCCACATGAAAATCCTTAAAATGATTTGCAATCTCTTTAACTGCATAGTTAAATGCTTCCTTGTCCCCCATAAGAGGCGTTAAATCCCTGAAAAGAATCCCCTTTTGCGGAAAATCTGGAATGTCCCTAATGTACTTCCTTAAATCCATTTTAACCTCCTAACAAATATATTATACTCATTTTCTCTTTTTGGAAGACTTGTATTTCTTCTTTGATTTTTGTTTGCTTTCTTTTGCGGATTTCGGCTCGTCATGAGATTCCAAGGCAGGCTCTACATTGCTTTCAGGATGAGTTTCTGTCTTTGGTGCTTCCTCAACTACTTTAACAACGCTCTCTTTCTTTGCAATTTCTTCGCTAAGTGTCTCCCCCCTAAAAAGGACAAGTAAGGGAGATGCTATGTAAATTGAGGAATATGTCCCAGATAAAAGACCAAAGAGAAGTGTCATTGAAAAGTCTCTTAGAGCACTACCGCCGAAAATAACAAGCGCAAGAGACGAGAAAAACGTTGTAATAGAAGTATTCATTGAACGCACCCAAACTTCAGTTATACTCTTGTTAACAAGTTCCCTAAAGGACTCTCTTAACTTAAATTTAAGTTTTTCTCTAATTCTATCCATTACAACAACCGTATCTTCAACTGAATAGGTTATTATTGTAAGAAAAGCACCAATGAAGGGAGCATTAATTTCAATTCTAAAGAGAGCAAGCATGCCCAATGTTACAATAATATCGTGAAACAATGCCAAAACTGTTGCTAATGCAATTTTAAACTCAAACCTCAATGAGATATAAAAAAGGACAAATAAAAGTGAAAGAAGAAGTGCAATTGCACCATTTTTCATCAATTCGCTTCCAATAACAGGGGCAATAGAAGTAATTTGTGTTTGATCCTTATTTACTTTGTATAGCTTATCAACTTCATTTACAATTTTTGTAATATCATCAGGTGGGACGCTTGTAGCATTGATTTTTATTATAACTTTATTCCCCTGTGCTTCTTGGACGATTGCATCCTTATAGCCAATGCTTGCAACTATGTCCCTTATTTTCTGAGAATCAGGCTGTTCACTGCAAGCAAGCGTTATAATTGAACCTCCTTTAAAGTCAATACCAAGGTTTAATGGAGATCCAAACTTTACCCAATTATAACCAATTGCAGCAAGACCTATGATTATAAGGGAAAGCGAAATTGAGAACCAGATTTTTGTATGCCCTATAATATTCCAGTTTTTAATTCTATCTCTAAAACTCATCGCAAACCTCCTATATTCCCCACATCCACGGTCTCTTTAAAGATGACTGTGGAAGGAATAATTCAACAAGAAGCCTTGTTATAAATACACCAGAAATGAACCCTGTAAGAATACCAATTGATGTCGTAACAGCAAAACCCTTAATAATTGTTGTGCCAAAGTAGAAAAGGAATGCCGCACCAACAAGTACGGTAAGGTTTGAATCAATAACCGTACGCAATGCGTTTGCAAAACCTGCGTTTATAATCGATTTAAGGGTTCTGCCAAGTTTAAGCTCTTCCTTCATTCTTTCAAACACAATTACGTTGATATCAACAGCCATACCCAAGGAGAGAATTGTACCACCTATTGCAGGAAGAGAAAGTGTTGCATGAAGAAGGAATAGCGTAGCAAGTTCAAGGGAAACATAGAATATAAGGGAAATCGCAGAAAGTATGCCAAGATAACCATAAAAAATAATCATATATAGGATCACAAGGATAAATGCAAATATGCCACCTAAAACTGCCATTCTAATAGTGTAGCTTCCCAATGATGGACCAACCACTTCTTCCTGGATGAAATTCAATTTAACAGGTAATGCGCCAGACCTTAAAAGAGCAGCATAGTTTGCAGCTTCTTCCTTTGTAAATTTACCCTCTATAACACCCTGACCTTCAGTAATAGCACTTTTTACAGTAGGTGCCATAAGAAGTTTATTGTCAAGATAAATAGAAATCGTCTTTCCAATGTTTTGTTGAGTTACTTCTGCAAATATTTTTGTCCCTTCTGGATCTAATTGGAAGGCAATAACTGGCTGACCCAATGTTGCAGGATCCTTACTAAATTCAAGAGTTGCATTCTTTATATGGGCACCTGTCAAAACAACTTTTCCATCTTCAGTTTTAAACTGCAAAAGCGCAGTTTGTCCAATGAGCTCTTTTGCCTTTTCTGGATCTTTCCAACCTGGAAGTTCAACATCGATTCTTTTCCAGTTTGCCCCCCTCTCTTGCACGACAACTGCTTCAGAAATTCCAAGGGCATTAACTCTTTTTTGGATTACACTTATTGCTGTTTGCATTGCTTCTTGTGTAACCTTTACCTCAGGGGTATCCACAGCCTCCAAAACAAATCTTACGCCACCTTTTATATCAAGCCCAAATCGAGGCACGATATAGCTTTCAAATTTGTTTAAGGTTTCAAGTGGTTTTGAAGATGCAGTAATTGCAGTGTAGTCAATATAAAGTGCAAGTCCAAACACAATGAGGAAAATAACAAACCATACTAAAAGCTTCCTTTTCATCTAAGAACCTCCTACAATTTTTGTCTCATCTAAAATTTGTTTTAACTTCATAAAATCCTCCATAAGCAACTCTTTGTATTCGCCATGATAGAGTGCTGCAGCAGGATGAAATGTCACAAAAAATTTTAAACCATCTTTCTCAAACACTCTGCCGTGAACTGAACTTACCTTTAATGCTGGGCTTACAAGTGCATTTAAAGGTGTATTGCCAAGCGTTACGATAATTTCAGGCTCAATTACAGAAATTTGGGCATATAGATATGGTATGCATGCTTCAACTTCTTCAACTGTTGGAACTCTGTTATTGGGTGGTCTACATTTAACGATGTTTCCTATGAAGACTTGAGACCTATCAATACCTATTGTTGAAAGAAGTTGAGTTAAAAGCTTACCTGCAGCTCCAACGAAAGGAAGACCTTGAATATCTTCATCACGACCAGGACCTTCGCCAACAAACATTATCTTTGCATTTGCAGGACCAACTCCTGGGACGTAATGGGTTTTAGTTTTGTGTAAATCGCATCTTGTACAGTGCCTGATATCGTTTTCAATTTCCCTAAGCATTGCTTCTCTATCCATCAATCTTTCCTACTCTTACAGTTCCGTAAGTGCCATCCAAGAGATTTTTAAGATAGGAATCAAATTCATCTTTTTCAATTCCTTCTATCTCTTTTATGATGGCTTCAACGGATCTTATATATCCCTGCATAAGTCCTGAAACACCATTTTTCTGCATCCTTGAAGAGGTACTTTCAAGACCTAAAATCATGCTTCCTAAAAGGTAATTTTTGGCATTCACAAATTCATCGTGAGTGAAGCCTTTCTCTTTAACGCTATTTAACTCTTCAAAAATAATTTCTTTTGCAACTTTTTCGTATTTTGGCAAGGTAGATGCATAAATAACTGTGCCGCCTGTATCGACAAGTCTCACAGGATAAGCATAGATAGTATAAACAAGTCCATGTTCCTCACGTAGTTTCTGGAAAAGCCTCGATGACATATTTCCGCCAAGAGCAACGGTAAAAATTGAATGCAGATATGATTCATGCGTAAAACTCTTTTCACCCTTGAGTGTTATTGCAAGATGGAGTTGCGCTGTTTCCTTAGGATAGTTTATATCAAGGAATTTATAGGAGACTGTTTCTGCGTTTATATCTTTGTTGCCTTCTTTAAAATCTTTGAAATACCTTTCGACAAGTTCCTCTGCCTTTAGGCGATCAATATCTCCAACTGCTGAAATAAAAATGTTTCCCTTAACAAAAAAATTTTCAAAATAGGAAACAATATCCTCATATGTGATTGAGCGTACACTTTCCTCAGTCCCAAGAGGGTTTCTTGAAAGAGGAGAATCTCCCCAAAGGGAACGCAATGCCTCCGTCTGACAGATATCCTGTGGGTCATCGTAAAACTCGTAGATTTCTTCAAGAATTACTTCTCTTTCTTTTTCTAAAAGTTCCTTATTAAACGTTGGATTTGTCAAGATATCAGACAAAACATCAAAACCAACTTCAATATCTTTTTGAAGGAGCTTCACATAAAAAAGGGAATACTCAGAAGAGGTATAGGCATTGATTTCTCCACCAAGCCCTTCAATTGCCTTTGAAATCTCAAAGGAAGATCGTTTTTTTGTTTCTTTAAAAACCATATGCTCGATGAAATGAGCAATGCCAAGTTTATCAGTTTCATAGCGTGAGCCAGACTTAACAAATACACCCAAAGATACCGATGGAAACGTATGATTTTCTTCAACGAAATATCTTATACCATTTTTTGAAATTGAGATTTCAAGGTTTTCGCCCATTATTTTTCTCCTGGTTCTTCTTTTTTTGAGTTGTTATTTCCGCCATCAACTGCCTTTTTACTGAGTTGAATTTTTCCATCATCTTCAATCTTAATGACTTTTACTTTTACTTTGTCACCTACATGAAGCTCTTTTCGAATATCCTTTATGTACTTATCTGCAATTTGAGATATATGCAAAAGACCAACATAATTTGGAAGAATTTGGACAAGTGCCCCAAACTCCTTTAACTCAATAACAACTCCTTCGTAGATTTTTCCTTCTTCTGGTTCTGCAAGAAGTTGGTTTATCCGCTCCAAAATTGTATTAAGTATGTCTTCATTGGGTGCTGTGATGTAGACTTTTCCATCTGGCTCAATATTGATCTCTGAATCAGTAGAACCAATAATGCTTCTTATCGTCTTTCCGCCAGGTCCAATAAGCAAACCAATCTTATCTGGTCTAATTTGCATCTTATATACTCTTGGAGCATATGGAGAAATTTCGGGACGAGGTGCAGGGATTACTTCTTTCATTTTTTCAAGAATATAAAGACGAGCCTTACGAGCCTGCTCAAGTGCAATTCTTAAAATATCAATTGTAATTCCTTTGATTTTTATATCCATCTGAAGTGCTGTAATACCTGTATCAGTCCCTGCAACTTTAAAGTCCATATCGCCAAGGTGATCTTCTGCACCTTGAATATCCGTTAATACTACAAATTGATCCCCTTCCTTTATCAAACCCATTGCTATACCTGCAACAGGCTTCTTAATGGGAACACCTGCATCCATAAGTGCAAGAGTTGAGCCACAAGTCGAAGCCATTGAGGTGGAACCATTAGATTCCAATACCTCAGAGACAACTCTTATTGTGTAAGGAAATTCTTCTTCACTTGGTAAAACTGGCACAAGTGCTCGTTCTGCAAGTGCACCATGTCCAATTTCTCTACGAGTGGGACCTCTCATGGGACGTGCCTCACCTACAGAAAAAGGCGGGAAATTATAGTAGTGCATATATCTTTTAGTTATGATTTCTTCTTCAAGAGACTCAATCAATTGACCTTCGCCTTTTCCACCAAGTGTTGCAATAGAAAGTACCTGTGTTTGTCCCCTTGTGAAAAGCGCTGAGCCATGAGTTCTCTTAAGAACCCCAACCTCAATTGAGATTGGTCTAATTTCATCAGGCTTTCTTCCATCAATTCGATTACCCTGAAGTGTTTGAGACCTTATGTAATTCCTCAAAATGAGGTCAAAAATCATATTTACTTCAGAGACCTTTTCTGGATATTTCTCTTCGTACTCTGTTATTATTCCTTTTTTAATCTCTTCAAGCGCCTTCTCTCGGGTGAGTTTTTCTTTATTTTCGAGTGCAAGTTTAATTTTATCAAGGATTTCCGACTCAATCTCCTGCTTTAAGGCTTCGTCAATTATAACTTCGGGCACTTGAACTTTTGGTTTCCCAATCCTTTTTGCAAATTCTTCCTGCGCAAGAGAAATCTTCTTAATCTCCTCCAAGGCAACTTCCATTGCCTGAAGCATTGTCTCTTCTGATATTTCCTTTGAGCCAGATTCAATCATTATAAGGGCATCTTTTGTGCCTGCTATACTTAAATCAAGAAGACTCTTCTCATCAATATCGCTTTCATTGGGATTTATGACAAATTTACCATCAATCAGACCGACCTTAACAGCGGAGACTGCTTCGTAAAAAGGCTCATCCGAAATAAGTGATGCTAAAGATGCAGCATTTATACCAAGAATTGCAGGTGAAATAGCGCCATCTGCAGAAAGGACATACACAACAATATGGACTGGGCGCCTGAATTGAATTGGAAACATTGGTCTAAGGGGACGGTCGATAAGGCGGGAACCAAGGATTTCTTCATCGGTAGGACGTCCTTCCCTCTTATAAAACCCTCCAGGGATTTTTCCTGCAGCATACATCTTTTCGAAATAATCAACAGTTAAAGGGAAAAAGTCTGTTGGTTCTGCAGGTTCATCTCCCATCGTGGAAGTTGCAAGCACCTGTGTGCCGCCACATGTTGCAAAAACGGCACCTCCTGCTTGCTTTGCCATCCTACCTACTTCAAACTCTATTACTTTTCCGCCTACTTCAATACTTATTTTCTCCACCATAGTCTTATGCTCTCAAATTCAATTCTTTAACAATTCTCTCGTAACGCTCTTTATCTGTTTCCTTAAGATAAGTAAGAAGTTTTCTTCTCTCACCGACTAACTTAAAAAGTCCTCTTCGAGAAGCAAAATCTTTTTTGAATTGCTTTAAGTGCTCCGTAAGATTGTTTATTCGTAATGTAAGAAGTGCAATCTGCACTTCAGGTGAACCTGTGTCACCTTCGTGACGACCAAATTTCTTAAAAATTTCTTCTTTCTGTTCTTTTGTAATCATTCTTTACCTCCTATAAAAATTTTTATTCCGCTAATAACAAAGGAAACCGTATGGAGGGTTATACGAGTTTCCCTTGCTAAAAGCAAAGATATTATACAATATTTTGTATCTTTTTCAAAAATAATAGCGATTTGGAAAACGAGGCTTATAAAATATAATTGTGAAGTATGAAAAGAGTTATAGAATTTATCGAAAATAACACATCGTTTATCATAACACTTGGAATACCTTTGGGACTTATGTTCCCTCAATTTGCCGTCTTAAAACCATATCTTACTGAATTTTTGATGCTCGTCCTGTTTTTTACCTTTCTTAAGCTTGAATTTCAAGATCTATTAAAAGTTTCAAAGAAAGTAAAACTCATTTTATTTGCGGTAGTTTTCGACTTGATACTGCTTCCTATTTCTGTCTTTGTAATTTTAAAAATTCTAAAGGTTGAAGATTTTCTTCTTGCATCTTATCTTCTCTTTTCTGCGGTGCCAGCAGGAGTTGCCTCAGCTTCAATTACAGATATCCTCGAAGGAGATACAATTCTTTCAACAACAATAATTATCATTACTCATATTATTGCACCCATTACAATTCCATTACTCTTTTATATCCTTCTTAGAAAGGTTATACATGTTGACTACCTCAATATTTCTACAACCCTTATAAAGCTCATTTTCATTCCGTTAATACTATCTCAAATATTCAAATACACATTCAAAAGGCTCACAACTCAAATTGCTTCAAAAAACAAAGTCATAACAACTTTAATCCTGCTTCTCCTTGGCACGACAATTTCTGCCATTAACTATAACTTCATAGTAAAAAACCCAATTGAATCAATAGGATTTATTCTCTTTTCTATACCAATATATCTTCTGTTTATGATCGTTCCATTCTACATAACACCTTTTTTGCCTATGAAGGAGCGAATTTCAATTTTTGCAACAAAGACATTTATGAATGTAACAATCGGTGTTATACTTGCGCTTTCCTTTCTTGATACAAAGGCTTCGCTTGTACTAACCCTTGCACAGATCCCTTGGTCTTTAATGATATTTCCTTCAGAGATTCTTATTAAACTAAATAAAAAAGCCCCCGCAAAATAGCGGGGGCAAACGAGGAGGACTTTATTTACTCAAGTGAAATTTCTTTTGTCTTCTTGCCAGTTTCAACCTTTGGAAGAGTTATTTCAAGAACTCCATTTTCGAATTTAGCCTGAGCTTTTTCAGGATCTACTTCAGCTGGTAAAGGAATTGCTCTGTAGAAACTACCATATACACGCTCTTCAATGAAGTAGTTCTCTTCTTTTTCCTTACGCTCCTTCTTTACTTCACCAGAGATAACAACAGAATCAGGTTCAACCTTAATTTTTACATCCTTCTTATCAATTCCAGGAAGGTCTGCTTTTACAACAATTTCATTATCTTTTTCAATAACATCAACAGAAGGAGCAAAGGCAATCTGGGTTTCTACTGGTTGAATTTCTCCCCTTTCCTTCCTTGGAAGCGCCAATCTTGGTCTTGCGCTTCTCCAGAACTGAGAGAATATTTCATCAATTTCTTGTTCAAGTCTTCTAATTTCTTCAAAGGGATCATAGATTCTTGCCATATCCATCACCTCCTGCAATATATTATATATAATTTTTTAAGTTTGTCAAGGGGGTAAAATTAAGAAAATTATCAAAAAGTCCCCGAATTCGATAATTTATATCAAAGCAAGCACTAACAATTGTAAAGAGCACAAGAAGCAGTGTTTCCGAAAAAAAATCAATTCCGTCAAAATATTCAGATTCATTATGCAGGGTATTAACTGCAACCGTCCCAAGATCCATACATGCAAAAAGTGTAGAATAGTTAAAGTGCATTGCAATGTAAGCCGCAAGTGATATAAAGGCAAGGGTATTGATAAGTTTGAAAGACTTTGTTCTCATAAAATTTTTCTTAAAAAAGTAAGTATGAAATTAGAGAAAGGCACTTAATTTTCTTTTATTAATTTGTCTTCAAGGTGTTCATTACATTCAAATTGAATATTTGTATGATCAATACCGAACTTTTCTTTAAGAATTTTTTCAATCTCAAGACGAATGTTTTTGGTTTCATCAACGCTTGTATTTGGCAGGACATTTACATGCGCTTCAAGAAGTGTTTTTTCATCATCGAGCCGCCACACATGGATATGGTGGATATTCACAACCCCGGGAATCGTAAGAACGTTTTTTTCGACATCTCTTAAATCAATATCACTTGGTGTTGCTTCAAGAAGAATAAGTGTGCTCTCCTTGACAATTTCAAATGCTTTATATCCCGTATAAATGGCAATAAGGATAGTCAAAAGAGGATCAATCCAGTAGATTTTAAATATCCACATAAAAACTGCACCAAGAACAACTGCAACTGATGATAGAGCATCTGAAAGTAGGTGTAGATACGTACTTCGAACGTTCAGGCTGTGAGCATGCGAATGTAATAGAATTGCACTAATTGAGTTTGCAATAAGACCGACAACTGCAACAGGCAGCATGAGACTAACATTAATCACCTCAACTGATAAGAAGCGTAAAATTGCTTCACGAATGAGGAGTGCCGCAATAACAAGAAGAACTGAACTATTTACAAATGCAGCTATTATCTGAGATCGCCTATATCCAAAGGTAAAACGTTCGTTATGCTTTCTTTCAGAAAGTCTCAAAGTCCACAAAGTAAAAATTCCTGAGAGTGTATCTGACAAATTATGCATCGAATCCGAAATCAAAGACAAACTTCTTGAAAGAATTCCAAAGATTATCTCAAGTACTGTTATGAGAATATTCATAAATATTGAAACAAGTACTCTACCCGATGCACTTCCAATTTCGTAGTTGTGGTCATGTTCTTTTTCCATTTTTCCCTCTTAAAAACCCATTTCAATTATATTACATTTGTTGTAAAATTTATAAGAGAGGTGAAAAATGGGGCACATAAGAGATTTAGAAACAAATCTTTATTCAAGGGATTTTTTTGATGAGGAACTCGAAAGGCTTAGTAAGAAAAGAGATGCAAACATTGGCACAATAATTATAGAAATAGACACAAACGAACCTCAAATTATTAAAAAGACTGCGGAGTTGCTTTCAATATCTGTAAGAGGATATGACATTGTTGGAAGAGTAAGCAAGAATGAGTTTGGAGTTATTTTAGAAGACATAAACGAAGACAACATAATTGAAATTACAAAACGGATAAAGGATGAGCTTGAAAACTATTTAAAAGAAATGCCAAATCCTCCAAAGGTAAATATCGCATGGAACATAAGCGGAAGCTTCTTTGGAAATGTGAAAGAGGCATACGAGAATTTAAGAAGAAAAAAATAAATTCATAATTCTTTCACAATTAACTCTATAATTTTTATTGAGAGGTGAACGATATGGAATTGAAAAATATTAAAATAATTGGTGGAGTTGGAGTCTTGCTTGCAATTTTGAGCGTAATTCCAGGACTTGGTATCTTTGCAGGCATTGCAGGTTTAGTGCTCGTATTTATTGCCATAAGTGAACTTTCAAAGCTTACAAAAAATAAAAAAATTTACGACAATTTCCTTGTTAGCTTCATCCTTCAAATAGTTTTAGCAACCGTAGGTGGACTTGCACTGATTGGAATGAATGTAAGAAGAATCTTTATGGGAAGTATGCTTTACTATGGATATATAATTCCAAATAGAAGATTCCCAAATTTCAATTTTGGTGCAAAAAGACACCCATTTGGATTGTTTGAAGGTCCATTTAGCAATTTTGGTTTAAGAGAAAATTTGGGGATAGGTATCATAATTGTATCGGTTGTATTTGGATTAATCCTATACGGCATTTTAGTTGCAAGAAGCTATTACTTAAAGAAATCTTATGAGGAGATTTCAAAAGAAACTCAAGTTGAATATTTCAGAACCGCAGGAAACCTTATGTTCATTGGCTCAATACTTTCAATTATACTTGTTGGACTGCTTGTTTACTTTATTGGATATATTTTTGAGGTTGTTGCATTCTTCTCACTTAAAGACAATTTAGAAGTAAGTACTCAAGAGTCCCCTCCTCCACTCCTTTAATGTTTTAACATATCTCGTTTAGGGGTAGCAAGTTGCTAC
>PNIL01000053.1 GCA_002877955.1 Caldisericum exile
ATACTCCTCCGAAACAGAGGAGATTCCTCAGTCGCTTACGCTCCTTCGGAATGACAAATGAAAATTCCCTTCGGAATGACAAGGAGAAATTGGCTTCGGAATGAACGCAACCAGTCATTTCGAACGAATGTGAGAAATCTCCATATTTTGAGGGGGCAATAAATCGCCTCCTCAACACTCCACAAAATAATAATTTTGCCTTTGGGGGTAAGTTAGAAAGTGGGCACCCCCCTTTCTAATGGTTGATGGGGGACTCTCATTCTTTCGTTTATTAGAAAACATTCATCGTTTTAATAAACATGTAGTCAACAATTTTCAAAGAATATTTTTTGAAACAGGAAACTTTTCAGTATAATTTTGTATCTAATATATGAAAATGAAAAAATTTATTGCGATTTTATTTGTCTTAATCTTTTTTTTGTCATTTTATGGAAATGCTCTATCAAATGAATCCATGAGTTTTTCAAACGTTCCGGTTTCTTATTTTGAGAATGCGGTTTACAACATTGGAAGAATTTACGGCATCAAAGAAGATAAAACAATCCTTAACGAATATAATTCGCTCTTTTCTTCAAAGGATACTTTTGTGCTTGTGCTTATGTATCACAACATCTATACCAATAAGAGAATCAATTCATACGATGTAAGTCTTGAAGATTTTAAAAAGCATATAGAGATTCTTAAGAGTTATGGATTTGAAAGCATCAAACTTGATGACCTTTATGAATTTCTAATGTTTAACAAAAAGATCCCGAAAAGAAGTGTTATTTTTACATTTGACGACGGATTTAAAAGTGTCGTCCTTGCTTCATCTGTTCTTAAAGGAAATGGCTTTACAGGTGTTGCATCTCTTATTACAGGATACATTGGTTCCGTTTGGGAAGTAAATGAAAATGAGATAAAAACACTTCTAAATAATGGTTTTGAAATTTCGCTTCACTCCCACAAACTCCACAATATTTACCAAAAACTTCTTAAAGAGAAAAAGTATAAAGATATTGAGGTTGATATTAATCAGTCAAAAGAAGATGCGATTAACATTCTCCATATTTCACCTATTGCATTTACTTACCCGCAGGGAGCCTTCGATAAAACCATAGAAGAGATACTCAGGGAAAATGGTTTTAAGATTGGCTTTGGGCTCTATGGTAAATTAATAAATAAATATGGAGATAATCCTTTTTATGTAAGTAGGGTTGAAATTTCAGAAAGACTCAAAACATCAAACCCTATGGTATTTAAAAAATTCATTGAGAAATTAATAAAATAAGGTCTAAAAAAGGTTCTCGTTAGAGAGTCTAATAAATCACTTTGAAAAGTAGTTTATTACCCTTGAGGATTATCTTTTTCCTCTTGAGGAGTTTCTTCGTTTGGTTTTGTCACATCTTTTGGTTCAAGAGGTGCTGCCTCTTTCATCTCTTCTTCTGTTGCGCCAACCTTTTTCAAATCCTCATTTAATTTTGCAATCTCTTCGTTAACTCTTGCAATTTCAGAATCAAGTGCTTCAATTTCATCCACGATCTTTTTAAGACTTTCTTTCAGTTCTTCTTTAAAAGTTCCTGCCTTCAATTCGCTAAAGAAAACCTTTCCGAGTTCTTTGAAAAGACCGTCTTTCTTCAAATTGTTGTTTACAATCTGAGTTTTAAGCCCCGCAATTTTAGCTAAGATTCCCGCCTTTTCGGTTGCTTCTTTTGCACCCTTTTTAAGTTTGTCAAAGAAATCTTCCATCTTACACCTCCAAACTATTATACCCTTTTATCGGTTTTTTGTATAATTTAAAAATGGAAAACATAAAAAGGCTTTTTCAAAATCACAAACCAAGATTAGAGGCATTTGAGATTCTTAAGTATATTGGTCCTGGTTTCCTCGTTACAGTTGGTTTTATTGATCCTGGAAACTGGGCTTCAAATGTTGCCGCAGGGTCAATGTATGGATATAAACTGCTTTGGATGGTCACTCTCTCAACGATTATGCTTATCATTTTACAACACAATGCAGCCCATCTTGGCATTGCAACAGGTCTATGCCTTGCGGAATCCTTTAACAAATTTTATAAAAAACCTATATCAACTTTTCTTCTTGTAGCAGGATATCTTGCAACCATTTCAACAACTCTTGCAGAGGTTTTAGGTGCCTCTATTGGCTTAAAGATGCTTTTTAGAATTCCTATTAAGTTTGGTGCTATAATTACAAGCATTCTTATTTTATTTTTGGTTTTAACAAATTCATATACAAAAATTGAGCGCATTATTATTGGATTTGTGAGTCTTATTGGATTGTCTTTTCTTATTGAGCTTTTTATGGTGGGTGTTGATGTTAAAAGCGCACTCTTAGGGTGGATTGTGCCGTCAGTTCCAACAGGATCGGAGCTTGTTGTAATGAGCGTATTAGGGGCAGTTGTAATGCCACATAATCTATTTCTTCACAGCGAAATCATACAGAGCAGACAATGGAACTTACAAGATGAAAAAACCATACAAAAACAGCTCTCATTTGAGTTTCTTGACACCATTTTTTCGATGTTTATTGGATTTCTTATAAATTCTGCAATGATAATAGTTGCGGCACAAGTTTTCTTTAAGTATGGAATTAAAGTATCTGAGTTAGAGACAGCACAGGCAACCTTAAAGCCTCTATTAGGTAATTTTGCATCAATTGTTTTTGCGATTGCCTTGCTTTTCTCTGGCATTTCCTCCTCAATTACTGCTGTAATTTCATCTGGGATTATCGTTTCGGGGGCTTCAAATGAGCCTTTTGATACCAAAGATAACCACTCAAGGATTGGTATTATATCAGCACTTGTATTTGCAACACTTATAATTTTCTTTTTAAAGGATACTTTTAAAGGGCTCATAATAAGTCAAGCCATATTGAGTATTGAACTTCCTTTTACAGTTTTAGGACAGATAACTCTTACTTCAAGCGAGCTTGTTATGGGTAAATACAAAAATCGTGGCATAGAGAAAGCTTTGTTAGTTTTAACATTTGCAGTTGTTACAATTCTCAATTTGCTTTTGCTTCTTAATATTGGAAAAGTATAAACTGAGGAGATTCCTCAGGCTAAAGCCTTCGGAATGA
>PNIL01000025.1 GCA_002877955.1 Caldisericum exile
AGTTCGAAGGGGGACTTTTACCCCTTCGAGTAATAGAAATCTCCTCCTTTTAGAGAAGTTAGAGGGGGTTAATGTTAGATTCTCTTCCCCTACATTTTTTATTCATACCTCAGTGCTTCAACAGGATTAAGTTTAGAAGCCTTTACTGCAGGATACACTCCAAAGAATACACCCACTGCGACTGAAACAGTAAAACCCACAATTATTGAGTTTGGCGTTATAGCTGTAGGTGATAATCTACTTGCAAGTTGTGCTCCAAGCACTCCGATAACAATACCTATCATACCACCTACAACAGTAATAACAATTGACTCAAATAAAAACTGAAGCAAAATATCCATCGAATTTGCGCCAACTGCCTTTCTTATCCCAATTTCGCGGGTTCGCTCCGCAACTGTTGCAAGCATAATATTCATAATACCAATACCGCCCACAATTAAAGCAATAAGTCCAATAAGAGTCAATGCAGTTGTCAAAATTGAAGTTGCAGTATTTGCAAGATTAGCAAATTGCTCCATATCCGAGATTGTAAAATTTTCAACACCGTGTCTGTTTTTAAGAAGTGTTGTCACTAATGCAATAAGCACATCCTTTGACATTCCTTTCGGTGGTTTCATATAAATTGCACCCAATGAATTAGTATTAGTTAGTGAAATGAGTTTAGTGATCGGTATATAAACATTTCTATCAACGCTCCCAAACATAGTATTACCCTGAGGCGCAAGGACACCAATTATATAGAATTTGGTATTGAGAAGAGTTATGCTTTTCCCAAGCGGCGGTTCTGTTCCAAATAGATCATTTGCAATTTTTGATCCAAGAATTGCATAGTTCATAAAACTATTAACATCAGTTGAAGTAAATCCTCTTCCTAAGGCAAGATCATACCCAAGTGCTACAAGAAAATCCTCATTAACTCCACTTACCGTAACTGTAATTTCATTTGCGCCGACTTTAACTGTAGCTCTTGCCGTTGTAAGAGATGGAGTTGCAACAACTCCCGGAATTTGGCCTTTAAGAAACTTCAAATCATAATAGGTTATAGGTTTTGTAACAGTACTTCCAATCGAAGAAAATGCTCTTCTTACATCACTTACCTTCCCTGGAGTAATAATTATTGCATCAGAACCAATCTTATTAATGCTTGAAAGGATTTCTCTTTGCGCACCATATCCAAAAGAAGTAATGAGTATAAGAGATGCAACACCCACAATAATACCAAGCGTTGAGAGGATAGATCTTAATCTATTAAGCCTCAGAGAATTAAACGCCATTCTGAGAATTCTAAGAATTTTCATATATATCCCCCTCGACTTCATAAACGGCCCTATTAATTTCTTCACCTTCAATAAGTCCGTCTTTTATCTTAATTATCCTCTCAGTAAATCTTGTGATATTAAGGTCATGTGTTACTATGATCTCTGTCATACCTTCTTTATGAAGCTCCTTTAAAATCTTTAGAATCTCAAGCCCAGTCTTCGAATCAAGGTTTCCTGTTGGTTCATCTGCAAAAAGAATTTTTGGATTGTTTATTAATGCCCTTGCAATTGCAACTCTCTGCATCTCACCACCTGAAAGTTGAGTAGAACGATTTCTTACTCTATTTTTCAGTCCGAATTTTTCAAGAAGTTCATATGCCCTTTTTGTTGCACTTCTTAAATCTCCGTTTGGACTATACT
The DNA here is from genome assembly GCA_002877955.1 of Caldisericum exile. GTDB lineage: Bacteria > Caldisericota > Caldisericia > Caldisericales > Caldisericaceae > Caldisericum > Caldisericum exile_A. The sequence continues at coordinate 1,680 of PNIL01000025.1, forward strand.
GCACAGGCAAAAGCACATTTTCAAGCACGGTAAGATGTGGAAGAAGGTTAAAAGTCTGAAATACAAAACCTATTTTTTCGTTTCTAATACGAGATAACTCATAATCATTGAGTTTAGATACATTAACTCCCATAAGAAGATACTCACCACTTGTAGGTGTATCGAGACAACCTAAGATATGCATCAACGTGGATTTTCCAGAGCCAGATGGTCCAATAATTGAAATGAGTTCTCCCTCTTGTACATTTAGACTCACACCTCTTAGCGCAGGAATCTCAACTTCACCTAATGTGTAAACCTTCATAAGATTTCTTGCTTCAATTAAGTAAGACATGCCCTATCCTCCAAAAGGTGAATTCGAAGTTGTGCTATTTGCATTTGGTATAAGAAGAATTGTATCTCCTTCACTTAATCCGCTTACAATTTCAACATATGCATTTGAGGAAATCCCTGTCTTCACCTCAACCCTTTGAACCTTACCATTTACAACTTTATCCACAAATGTACGCCCGTCTGCAAGAGTTACAACTGATGAAATTGGCACAGCAAGAACATGTTTCTTAGAACTTGTAATAATAAGAATATTTGCTGACATTCCAGATTTTATATTTGGATTTGATTCATCCACTTGAACCTTCACAACATATGCAGAGCCACCTTGAATGTTCATTTTTTTAAGTCCAACAAACGAAACTTGACCTTTAAGAGTTATTTGAGGTACTGCATCAAAGGTAATTGTTGCAGTCTCTCCTACTCTTAGTTTCGGCATATCAATTTCATCTGCATAGGCAGTGATAAGAAATCCCCTTGGATTACCAACAATAGCAACAGGCATGCCCATTTGAACTGGCGCATTCACTGATGCATTCATTGTTAGGACGATACCATCAATTGGACTTCTTATAACATAATCATTAAGCGACTTTGCTGCTACATCTAAAGATGCCTTTGCTTGATCAAGCTGTATTTTTACTTGTTCCAATTTAAGATTGAAATTATCAAGTTGTCTTTTTGCATTATCAACTTGAATTTTTGCATTATTGAGTGTTGTCTCAGCTTGAATCAACTGTTGCTCTGCTTGTTTCTTTTGCATGTCTGTTGCCTTATCACTTCCCATTACAGAATCGTAATTTGCCTTTGCTACATCATAAGAAGCCTGTGCGACTTTAAGGTTATTTTCTGCTTGTTTAACGCTATTTTCAAGATCTGCCTTCGATTTTAAGGTAAGTTCATAAGAAACTTTTGCATTTTGATAGTTTGCATTTGCATTTTGATATGACAGATTTGCCTGTGTTGAATCAATTTCGAGAATCTTTTCGCCCCTTCTTACAAGTGAACCTTCACTTACAAAAACATTTTTTACAATTCCTGATACCTTGGGATACACATTTTCTTCATCAATATAGAAAATTGTACCTGTTAAATTCACTTCTGAATTTAGATTCATGTAAGATACCGTGTAAGTTGACGAAGTTAAGTTGGGAGAAGTTGAAACTCTTGCACAACCAACCGATAAAAATATTAATGCAAAAATAATTAAAGAAGTTAAGAGTTTATTTTTCATAATTCCTCCTAATATACCATATAATTTTTAATTTTTTACATCTATTTTTATTATATGCAAAATTTATTAAATACAAAGCTTGCAAAAATTGATTAATCTACTTCTAACTAAACAAATTCATTTACAATATCCTTGAGGTCTGGGATATTCCGCTCATAGAAAAGATTTTTTTCTTTCAAAACTAAATCTTCATAAGTTGGAAGTTCATTTTTAAAGAATATGCCTGTTGGAATCTTTTCACCCCATTCAAGTGATTTTTGAAGTGCCACATTAAAATCATTAGGTTTATAATCTGTATCTTCTAACTTATAAACTCGCTCTTTATAGTATTGGTAAGTGTTATTAAATGTGACACAAGGCTGAAGCACCTCAACAAAAGCGAAACCCTTATGTTTCATCATTTCTTCGAATATGTATTGAAGGTGTTTTATATCTCCCGAAAAACCTCTTGCAACAAATGTTGCCTGTGATACAAGCATAAGAGTTATAGGATTTATTGGGTTTTCAGGATTGCCATATGGAGTTGACCTACTTTTAAATCCCTTTGGAGAAGTTGGAGTAAATTGCCCTGTTGTAAGACCATAAACTGAGTTATTGTGAAGAATAAGCTTAGTATTAGAATTTCTTCTTGCTATGTGGATAGTATGTGACATTCCTTCGGCAAACGCATCGCCATCGCCAACAAACCCAATTGGAATTAGTGACGGATTTGCAAGCTTTATGCCTGTTAAAAGTGGAGGTACGCGCCCATGAATTGTATGAAATGAATTCAAGTGATAGTAGTTTGTTATATATCCATAACAACCGATACCTGAAACAAGCACAATATTTTCCTTTTTAATTGATCCTTCTTCTATCTCTTTTTCTAAAACACTTTTAAGGGCATTGTATATTCCAAAATTTCCACAACCAGGACACCATTGAATTTTCCTATCCGTTGCAAGGTTCATTTTAACACCTCCTCAAATATGCTTCTTAATTCCCAAGGGCTAAATGGCCTTCCATCATATTTTAAAACCCTTTTATCAATATTCCTTCCTATTTTTCTCTCGAAAAGGTCTGCAAACTGACCGAATGAATTTTGCTCAACAGATATGATTTTTTTGACATGGGCAATCTCTTCTAAAACTGCCTCTTTAGGAAATGGCTCTAAGGAAACAACCTGAATAAACTTTATTGGAAAACCTTCTATTGCCTCAAGGATTGCACCCTTAGGAGACCCAAAAGATACAACTGCAACATCCCCTTCATTAAAAACATTTATAAATTTCATCAATTTGAAATCTTCCTCAATTGTTTTCATTTTTAAGAGACGCTTTTCTTTCATCTTGACCAAGGTTTCAGGCAAACTTGATGAATAACCTTCTTCAGTATGCTCTGTTGAATTCACATGCACAATAACATCAGGTGTTCCCGGGGGTGCAAATGGAGAAATACCATCTATTGTAATTTTATACCTATGGTAAGGTCCATCGAAGTCTTTATCGTAGGTTTTTATCATCAGTGGATAATTGTTTGAGAAAGGAATATCTGTTGTTCTTGCACTTTCTGAAATGTGCTTATCTGAAAGTACTATTACAGGTGTCTGATACCATAAAGCAAATTGAAATGCCTTTGCAGTTAACTCAAATGCCTCTTCAATATCTCCTGGCGCAAGTACAATACGCGGAAATTCCCCATGCCCAATATTTAAAGCAAGGTTTAAATCGCTTTGCTCAGTGTAAGTTGGCGCACCTGTTGAAGGTCCAACCCTTTGCACATCAAGAATAACAATAGGTAATTCAACCGCACCTGCAAGACTTATCGTCTCCCCCATAAGGTCAAGCCCTGCACCAGATGTTCCAACCATTGAGGGGACTCCTGCATAGGCACTTCCCAACGCAAGGTTTATCGCAGCAATCTCATCTTCAAGTTGAAGTGCAATAATTCCTAACCTATCCGCATTCTTTGCAAGAAATTCAAGTAAAGTTGAAGATGGAGTGATAGGATATGCTGCATACACCTTCATTCCTGAGCGTACTGCCCCAAGCCCTATTGCATCATTTCCATACAGAAGAGGCTTTGGTGTTTTCTCGCCTTTGATAAGATGAATATTGTTGAAATTTTTCTCCCTTGCGTATTCAAAACCAATTCTAAAAAGTTCGATGTTCTTTGGTGCATTTTTTCCAAGGTCGTCTTCGATTACATCTTCAACAAAGTTCTGTGGAATACCCAACATAAATGTGAGAACTCCTAACACAATCGACGGCTTCATAAAAGGTTCAGCATCTGCTTTTTTTATAACTTCATCATATGGAAAATCATTTAGAGTTAAAGTAAAACAATTTTCTTTTGCTTTATCCTTATATTTTTCAAATACATCCATATGGAAGGCAAACATATAGTCAAATCTATTGAAGGATGTGTGGATTTCCTTCGTTGAGACTCTTATCTCCGAGTAATCTGTTCCTCCGCGTATAATCGATCCATAATCGTTCATAATAAATACATGGTAACCATATCTATTGAATACCTTACCAATGAGCATTGAGCCACGCTTGATGCCTTCGCCAGCTTGACCTCCGATAAAGATTGAAAAGTCCATCTAAAAGCCTCCTTTCAAATTCATCTTTTAAATTATAAACAAAACTGTTTTCAGATAAAAGCTTTCATGTGGATATTCATAAAACCAATGCTTTAAAACCTTTTTTATTTGTGGAAAACTTTCATATAATACTTTTGTATGAATACCTGGGAAAAAGTTTTAGAACAACTAAAAGAAATTTTAAGCGTGCCTGCTTTTGAAACATTTATAAGACCTGTGGAATTTGTTTCAGAAAGCGATTCTGAAATTACCTTAAAGGCACCTTCCATTTTTGTAAAAGAAATGCTTGAAACAAAATATGCAAGCTTAGTTAACTCAACCTTAAAAGAGGTAACCGGGAGGAACATTTCCTTAAATATCCTCGTTGAAGAGAAAAAACCAAAAACGCCGCCCGTTATTATTGTAAATAACATTACTCTTAATAAGGATTACACATTTGAAGAATTTGTAGTTGGCAGCGGAAATAGGCTCTCTTATGCCGCAGCAAAAGCCGTTGCATCAAATCCGGGAAAGGTGTATAATCCTCTCTACATTTATGGAAAAGTTGGTTTGGGTAAAACCCACCTTCTTCATGCAATAGGGCATGAACTTATAAGAAACTTTAAGGATATTAAAATCATCTACACCACTGCTGAAAAATTTACAAACGAAGTTATCTTTGCAATACAAAATGCACAGAGTAATAGTGATCTTATTGATAGATTCCATAAGAAATACAGAACAACAGACGTGCTGCTCATTGACGATATCCAATTTCTTGTGGGAAAGGAGCGAACACAGGAAGAATTTTTCCACACCTTTAACGCCCTCCACGAGGCAGGTAAGCAAATTGTGATTACCTCCGATGTGCCACCGAAAGAACTTGCAACGCTTGAAGAACGCCTTAGATCTCGTTTTGAATGGGGTCTTATAACGGACATTCAACCACCTGATTATGAAACAAGGATTGCCATTTTAAGGAAGAAAGCTCAAAAAGAAAATATTACAATTTCGGATGAAGTATTAGCCTATATTGCAAATAACATATTTTCAAACATAAGAGAACTCGAAGGTGCTCTTATCAGGCTTGTTGCAAAGGCATCGCTATTAAATGAAAATATCACAGTTGAGTTTGCAAAGAATGCACTCTCCGATATTATAAAACAAACTTCAGAACCCATCACCGTTGACAGAATAAAGAAAGTTGTTGCAGAATATTTTAACGTGGATGTTGATAGCCTATCTGACAAAAGAAGAACACAAAGCATTGTTCTTCCAAGGCAAATTGCGATGTATCTTACAAGAGAATTTACCGACCTCTCTCTTCCCCAGATTGGAGATGCCTTTGGTGGGAGAGATCACACAACAGTAATGCACGCATACGCAAAGATAAAAGAGGAAGTAAATAAAACTGAAACAATGCGTGCACTCGTGGACGAAATTATAAACAAGTTAAAAGGATAGGTGTGGATAATTGTGCAAAATGTGGATAATTCTGTGGATAAGTGTGGATATATTGTGGATTCTAAGCGAGGTTGTGGAAAAGTGGAAAACTTAGACAATCTATTAACAGATTTTTACACAAACAGAACTTGCAAATCATATGTTATGTCTATGGTTCTCCACATATTCCACATGCATTATTAAGATGATTATGATTTTTTCAATATTTTTTAAATAATTAATAATAAAAGAGAGGTGAATTATGAGGATAAAGGCAAAGACAAGTGAGCTTACAAAGGCAGTAAGTAATGTTGGAAAAGTAATTTCAGGTAAATCAGTTGACCTTATTTTAGAAAATATTCTATTAGAGGTAAATAATAAATTGACTCTTACAACTACGAATCTCGAACAGGCAATGAAATACTCTATTGATGTGGAAGTAGAAGAATTTGGAGAAGAATTAAAAACAATTCTTCCATACGATATTTTACGGGATATTGTACCAAAATTTAAAGGAGAGTATGTTCAACTTGATATAAAAGAGAAGAAGGCAACAATAAAAGAAGATAGTGGAGAATTTACACTTCATACTTTTAATCCTGAAGCCTTTGCTGTTATTCCTGAGGTAGAGGGAGTTATAAATTTTACACTTACTTTTGGGACACTTAAAGAGCTTATTGAAAATACTATTTTTGCTGCCGCTAAAAAAGAAGAAAGCAGGCGTGAATTTAAAGGAGTTTACTTTGATATAAAAGATGAATATGTAAATTTAGTTGCGACAGATAGTACTGCACTTGCCTTAAATAGAATTAATGAGGCAGGACTTCCAAAAACAAGTTTTATTGTACCATGGAAAGCGCTTGATATCCTTATTCATCTTTCCTATGAGAATGAAACCACTGTTAAAATAGAAATTGCTGAATCCAATATTAAATTTTCACTTCCAAATCTATCACTTACAAGCCTCTTAATTAACGGACAATTTCCTCAGTATGAAAGTGTAATTCCACAGGATCCTGAATTTTATGGTAAAGTTGCAAAGAACGTCCTTATGGATGCACTTGATATAATTGAGGTATTTGCAAAGAAGGGTACAGGAAGAATTATTTTTACATTCACACATGGAAGTCTTATTGTTGAATCAAGTTCGTCGGATATAGGACAAGGAAAAAAGATAATCCCTTGTGAAACAAATGCAGAGGTATCGCTGCAATTCTATGCCGAAAAAATTATTGATGGTATAGAGCATGTAAAAGATGATACAGTATTCTTTGGAATTCAAGGACCACTTCACCCTGTTTTAGTAAAAGGGGTTGAATCTAACGATTATCTTTATGTGATAATGCCGCAGAAACCAATTGAATGATAATCGAAAAATTACTTTTACAAAACTTTAGAAGATTTAAAGAAAAAAAATTCAATTTTAGTAACGGCTTCAATATAGTTATTGGAAAAAATGGAAGCGGAAAAACAACTATACTTGAAGCAATATACTTATTATCAACAGGAAAAAGTTTTGTAACAAGTGCCGTCCAAAATTGTGTAAATGTAAGTGAGGAGTATTTTTTTGTTGAGGGAGTCTTTAATAATGTAAGCAGGTTAGATCAAAGTCAGAATACCCTTTCAATACTTTTTAGCAAAGATAAGAAGGTAGTACATCTCAATAAAAGAAAAGTTAAGGCGTTTTCTCTGATTATAGGGAAGTTTCCTGTAATTGTTACAGATTATGCACTTGTTGAGCTTGTTAAAGATGGTCCATCAAAAAGAAGAGATTTTATCAACCATGTTTTAACATTCACCGATGAGGATTACTATAAGAATATTTTAAAATACTACTCGTTTCTCGAACGAAGAAATGAATATCTTAAAGACGGTAAATTTACAATGGATTTACTGTTATTTCTTTCTCACGAACTCTACGATTACGGAATAAAGATTATGGAAAAACGTGAAAAAATAATAAATGACTTCAATGAAAGAATTAGAGATATATTTTATATTATTTTTGATAAAAAATCTGAGCTTTCGATTGTATATCGCCCTTCAAAACTTGAAAAATTGCTTGACCCAGATTCTATTACAGAAGAGATAAGAAGAAAGAGAACTCTTTACGGTATCCATCTTGACGAGATTGAAATTTTTGATGGACAGATTAATTTAAGAGAGTTTGCATCATTGGGAGAGGCTTACAGTATTGGATTTATTTTAAAGCTTGTTGAAAGTGAATTAATTGAAAGGTATAAAAGTACTACACCTATACTTCTTCTTGATGACTTTTTTTCTCACCTTGATGAGGTTAAAAGGGAAAAAATATTGAATTATATAAAGAATAATGAAGTGATACTAACTTCCGTTAGTACTAATGATGTTTCAAAAAGTATTCTCAATAGTGCAAATGTTATAATACTTGAGGATGTTCTGAATGAAAATAATTAAAAGTGGAATTAATGAATTTCTTGAAAAGAGAGGGCTTCTTAAAAAAATTAAAGGCTTTTATCCCATCGTCAAATGGGATGAAATTGTAGGCGAGCAACTTGCTAAGTATACAAAGCCTTTAAAATATCAGGATGGCACTCTTACTATTGGGGTAACTTCCCCACTTTTCAAAAGGGAACTTGAAATAATGAAGGATGATTTGATAAGAATGATAAAGGAAAAAAGTGGAGAGGATACGCCTATTCAGTTTTTGAATTTTAGATTAATTGCAGTTGAAGACGGAAAGCTAAAGGTTAAAAAAAGAGAAACATCAGAAAAAGAAAATATTGAGAGTATTAATGTAGAGTTAGATGAATCTGATTACAAGTGGATTGATTCTCTCGTGTTGCATTTTAGAGGTAATAAAAATTTAAAAGAGTCTTTTAGGAATGTTCTTGTTGCTTATAAAATTGCCGAAAAAAGGATGGAGAAACTTGGCTATAAAAAGTGTGCTAAGTGTGGCGCACTTTTTAAAGGCCCTGGAAAACTCTGTCCTGTCTGTTTCATAGAAGATAAGAAAAATTTAAAAAATAAGTAATTACTCCTTTTTAAAGGTTTTAATATAAGGAGCACCTTATTTAGAGGGGGATTTGAAATTCTCCCCCTCTAACTCCCCCTAAAAGGAGGAGATTTCTTATTACTCGAAGGGGTTAAAAGTCGCCCTTCGAACTACCCCAAAAGGAGGAGATTTCTCACATTCGTTCGAAATGACTGGTTGTGTCATTCCGAAAAATGTTTCTTTTTGTCATTCCGAAGCCGAAGGCGAGGAATCTCCTCAGTCTCGGGGGAGTATTATATATGGTGACAAACATTTTGAGGAGGCATTGAGGGTATTATACTCTTAAAATTCTATCTTATCTCTACTGTATCTGCAAATTGTTTCATCAATGCTTGAATATCTTGTAATTCTTTGTCTGTAAATGTCTCAAATGGATAGTTTGGATTTAATACCTTATCAAAATGCGGTCTTTGAATGTAGTAGGCCTTTGCTCTATTTATAAGATTGCCCACAGAAACAAAGTCATCAATAGTCTTAAAGTAGTTTTTGAATACCGTTGTTCTAAATTCGTAATCCTTTTCTGAGGCTTTGATAATCTGGATACTTTCTTTTATTGTGTCACTCTCAATTTTTACACCTGTTGCCTCGCTGTATTTTTCAAGTGGTGCCTTTATATCCATTGCAATATAATCAACAAAAGGTAAGAGATCTATCAGCCTCTTTGGGAATGATCCATTGGTATCAAGTTTTACCAAAAAGCCCATATCTTTTATTCTCTTTATGGCATCAATCAGTCCTTTGTGTATTAATGGCTCTCCGCCTGTAAATTCAACTGCATCAAGAAGTCCCTTGCGAGTATTAAGAAAATCAATAATGTCTTCAAAAGGAATTTCATTTGGAAACTCTTTTTCTAAGACAAGTTCCCTATTGTGGCAAAAAGGACAACGGAAATTACAACCTATTGTAAAGATAATCGCACAAGTTTTATCAGGATAATCTACAAGAGAAAACTTTTGCATTGCTCCGATTCTTATGTTGTTCATATATAATATTACGCCTCACTCTATGTTCAATATTTCCATCAGTATATCTTCTATTGAAATATTAAGCGCATCTTTTATTGAATCTTTAAGTTCTATAAATCTTTTTGCAAGTTCCGGATCAAACTGAATGCCTGCATTCTTTTCAATTTCTTTCATCGCTTCATCGACTGTTAATGCCTTTCTGTAAGGTCTTTCTGTTGTCATTGCATCAAAGGCATCAACTATTGATAATATCCTTGATAGGTATGGGATTTCTTCGCCCTTTAACTTATCAGGATAACCCTTTCCATCCCATCTTTCATGATGATGTCTCAATATTTTTGCCGAAGCTTCCAAGCCTTCAATTACAGAAATAATCTCATAACCTTTTTCTGGATGTATGTTTATGATTTCCCGCTCATCAGCTGTTAAAGGTCCGTTTTTAAGAAGAATTGACTCCTTTACACCAATTTTCCCTATATCATGTAGAATTGCTGCTAATACAAGTATTTTAAGATTTCTTTTATCAAGCCCAAGATGCCTTGCAAAGAAATACGCGTATTTTGTTACGTTTTCAGAGTGCGTCCTTGTGTAAGGATCTTTCGAGTCAATAGTTCTTGCAAATGCTATCATAATATCTGCAAAAAGCTTTGCTCTATCCTTGTATATAAAAAAGCTTTTCAAAACAGGCAATATTGATACTGATAACTGATTTATAATGTCTGAATTTTGTTCACTTCCTTCCTTTAAACCGAATTCGATTTTGTCTTTTCCAATCTCATAATATATCTTTTCGAAATTATTAATTTCCTTTTCTTCTTCAAATGTGTATTCACTTGATTTAGAATGAACTACATTAACAGAATCATCACAAGCAAAAACATGTATAAAACGATTTTCAATCTCAACTGAAACTTTCATTGAGTTTAAATATTCAAAGGTTCTATTTAACAATCGGAAAACTTCTTTAAAGTAATTTTTTACACTCATCTCAAAATCGAGGTTTTTAGAAATTTCTGTTATTATTGAATCTATCTTTAGCTCATTTTCTAAATCTTCAAAGAGTTTCTTTGTCCTTAAAAATAGCGACCCAAGGTTTGAAATTGCTTCCATTACTTCGATATCTTGTGTGGTAAATGGATTCTGATCTTTTGTTGAATCAATGAAGATACCACCATAATACTCGTCTTCGATAAAGAAAGATGCAGTTATTGTGTATTTTATTCTGTCTAATCCTAACTTTTTTGCAAGCTCTTTTTGACTTTCATCTAACCCGACAGCTTCTATAGATTCAATTATTTTAACTTTTCCTTTTTCAACAAGCTTTTCTTCTGTTTCAAGATCGATGTTTAATTCGTTAAGAAGAGACACATCATAACCAAATGAAGCTACATACTTAAGCTCGTCTTTAGTCCTCAGAAGGATACTTCCGTATTCCCCACCTTCTATTAATGAAAGTGTAAGCATCAAAAGTTTTGAAAAGAACTCTTCGTAATCCTCTTTAAAACTTGTTTTTGATAGAAAAACAAAAATATTTTCAAGTTTTGAAGCAAGACTTGCGTTTGTATCAACTTCTTTTTTAAGAGCCTTAAGTGCCGCTTGAATTGAAAAATAGAATGAAATAATTTTAGCAACTGAATTTGCAATGGCTATATCAACCTCATCGAAGTGAACACCTTCTTTAAAGATATCTAAAGAGAAGTGCCCCATATATTCATCTTTAACAGTAATTGGGATAATAAGAGTCTCTTTAATATCTTCCACTCCAAGCTTTTTTGCATAATCCCTGAGTTCTTCGGGGAATCCCGAGATTCCTATTTTTTCAATAATAGTTGGCTTCTTCCAAAATCTCTCTTCCCTTTTTTTATCAAGAACTAGTTTTTTTAAAAGATCTACGTCGTAGCCCACGGAAGCAACAGGCATAACTTTATCTCCAACAACAAACCATAAAACACCCTTCTCTATTTTTGGAACAAGACTTATTACTGTTTCTAAGAGTTTTTGAACAGCCGTCTCTATTGGGGCGTCAATTGAGGTAGTAAATATGAAGTTGTTTAGTGTATTTAGTTTTTCTTGAGTATCTTTATACGCTTTTAACGCCTCTAATTCCCTTTTTAGGGTTTCTTCAAGCTCTAATGTAGTTTCCTTTTCCAATGAAAAAAGTCCATAAAGAACTGTTGCATAGAAAAGTAAGAATAAGAATATGAATGACCCATAAGTTAATACTGTGGTCAAAAAGACCCAATGCAATTTTTCGCTTAAATCACTTAGGCTTCCAAAGGTTTTAATTAAAAAAGAGCGTGAAAGATAAGTAAAGGAATAAGATTTTGAAATTGAATAGTTGGAAACGCTTCCTAAAACAGTATCTACATTTTTTAAGATGAATGAATCAGAAATGTTTGTTGCACACACTACTCCATCCTCTGACAAAATATATTTAAAAGGTGTAATTGCATTTGATAAATTTCTGGAAAGAGTATTAAGGTCAATTAATCCTGCAATAGTATAGGTAAATATTTTTCCTTTAAATATTGGTATATGTATTGCTATTGCATTAAAGCCCTGGACTGTCTTAAAAGGCAGTGATAGAGTTGTTTTTTTTGTTTTGAGAACTTCCTTTACATGAGGCTGATTTGAAATATTAGAGCCTATGGCGTATGTGTAGGGATATGTATATACAATTATGCCCTTATCATTCATAAGCGTAACTGATGCGAATATGGATTTATGGGTATTGTAGAATGTTTTTATTTGCAGTTTTGCATGATCTAAGTTATCTACATCAAGAGTTTCTGCAAGATATACAAGAGGACTTTCAAATGAATCAAGCAAGTATTGATTGAGTTTGTCAGCAATTACAAACGATGCATTTTGAACACTATAATTTAAATCAGATATAATTTGTTCCTTTTGACTTCTGTATGAGTTAAATCCAAAAGAAGATGCAATTGATGTTATAATTGCTGCAGTAAGTGATATTGCAACAAGTCTTGTGAAGATTGATAGTTTCTCTTTAAAAATCTCCTTTTCTAAAGGACGACTGGGCATCCTTGCACCTATGTTTTTAAGGGTAAATACGCCGTGAAGAAAAGACAAAAACATCAAGGTAAGCGAAATATAGATTGTTGGTTTAAGAGGAAGATAATCCGTATAATATAGAAGTTTCAAGAATACTGAAATTGCCGAAAAGAGCACCACTAAAACATACATTCTTTTTTCATGAGAAGAGCCATATTTTGAATATGCAAATCCCCTAACAAGGTGAATAATAGCAATTCCTATAATGCCCCAAGAGATATAGTCCAAGGCGCGCATTATGTTTCCAAGCAAAAAGGAAGATAAAATAAGCATTAAAATGCCTATTATTTCAATTGAATTTGGCTTAGCATACGTCTTTCCTGTTGTTTCAAGAATCGTGATATAGATAAATGTAGAAATTCCGACTGCAAATATTAGATTTATAGTTAGAAACGCACTTTCATTTGGACCTAACTCTAATATATAAAAGACTTTTATAAGGGATAGTATCACAACAATCGGAAATGAAAATGCCACTATGAATAGAACTCTCTCGTATGTTCTTTTTTGTATAAACCATCTAAACGATAGTATAAATCCTAAAAGGATTGGGATTGTGAATACAGAAAACTCAAGTATTATAAGTAACCAGTCTATTTTCACTCCCATAGATAAATTATACCAAATGTTAAGAAATTGTGAATTTCTTTTAAAAATTTTTAGCAAATTTTTTAATCGAGTGATAATTCGTAAAATCTTAAATACCCCTTAAAATGTTTGTCACCGTATATAATACTCCCCGAGACTGAGGAGATTCCTCGTGGCTACGCCACTTCGGAATGACACAACCAGTCATTTCGACGAACGT
>PNIL01000042.1 GCA_002877955.1 Caldisericum exile
TGATGGGGGATTTTTACCCCTTCGAGTAATAAGAAATCTTCCCCTTTTGGGAAATTTCGAAGGGGTTAAAAAACCCTTCGATTAATGGGGATTCTTCATTGTAATAATTTTTAAAAATAACAAATCAAGATTATTTTTGCATTTTATTTATTATCTCAAGCAAAGCGAAGGTGAGGGGTTTTCTTAAAACTCTTATATAATTGAAGTATGAGAATTGCGTTTGTGTCGGATATACATTCGAACATTGAGGCATTTTCCGTTGCACTTGATCTAATCAAAAAAAGAAAAGTCCAAAAGATTATGAGTTGTGGTGATATTGTTGGATACGGCCCAGACCCAGAGGAGGCAATATCCATTTTTATTGAAAATGGAATTGTATCTGTCCGTGGCAATCATGATTCAGGTGTTGTAGGGGATTCAATCCTCTACGAATTTAACGAGTATGCAAGACTTGCACTTATATATACCAAAAGGAACATTTCGAAGGCAAGTGAAAATTACCTGAAGGGCTTACCTACAATGATTGAAAATGATGATTTTACTATTTTTCATGGATTTCCAAATCCTAAAAATCCTTTTAGGTATATCCTAAGTGAATTTGATGTGATGGAGGCTTTCTCGTATATAAGGACCAAAATTGCATTTTATGGACATACACATGTACCTTGCATTTGTAGAAATTCTCCTGAAAATATAATCGAAGTATTACCTCTATTAAGGCAAACAAAATTTAAGTTGGATAAGGATTATAGATATCTTATAAATGTTGGAAGTGTTGGACAACCAAGAGATGGCAACCCAAAAGGCGCATTTGTTATCTACGATAGCGAGGAATATTCTATTGAATTTATTAGATTCTCGTATAACATCGAAAAAGTTTACCAAAAAATAATAGAAAGAAACTTGCCTTCTTATCTTGGTGAGAGATTATTTACTGGATTTTGAGGGTTTCTTTCTACTAAATAGTGTATCTAAAAATGTGGCAATTCCTCCTGCAATGAGCAAGAAATAATGAGTGAAAAATCTCCATGAAATAATGAATGTGCCTATCAAGGGGTTTGGTATGAGGCGAGAAAATAGTGCAAGAAGTTCAATCTCTGCTGTGCCGCTTCCACCTGGTGTTGGAATATATGCGGATGAGATATAGAAGATAATTGCAGTAATCACGATTTCAGGCCATGGCGACATAATTCCAAGTCCTCTCATAAGCACAACTGGTGTAAGAAGAATCATTCCCCACGAAAGGAAACTCAAAAAGAACACAAAATATAAGGTATCTCTTTTAAGTGAAAATATCTTATTTTTTGCAAGTTTATAGTCATTTACGGTTTTTTCTACCCATTCAATTGTTTTGTTTCGAGTCCTCTCCTTTACGATTTTTTTTAGAAATCTTGTATTAAGTGCCTTCTGTGTAATAACAAGTGCAAGGTCAGGCTTCAAAATCATAAAAAGTAGCGCTGAGAAAAGTATAAGAGTTATCACAATCCCCGTATTAATAAGGATATTTACTGCTTCTGATATGCCCCATGTAGGTTTTGCAATCAATATCCATATAGGCACAAAGAGAAACGCACTCACTCTTACGAATGTCCCTATAAACATCTTTATCGAAATAATTGCAGCAGAATCACCTGGAGGTATTGCCTTTTCCTTTGAAAGAATGATCATTTGAACAGGTTCTCCACCACCTCCAGCAAAAGGAGTGATTCTTGAGATAAACCCACCTATAAGGAAAATCTTCATGGCCTCTTTCATTTCTATTGAATAGCCGAGTACTTTTGCAACTAATTTTATTGTATAGGCTTCAATAAACCAGTTCAAAAACATAAGGATAAAAGCAAAAGAAATGTACAAAAAATTAAAAGATTTTATGAGAGATAAAAAATCCCAGTTGTGCGTTAAAAGAGATATTAAAATAATACCTATAATACTTGCAAGAATTGCTAAAATTGTATCTCTTACAATTGTATTTTTACTTATAACTTTATCTTTCATTTTTCTTGATTTTTTCCCAGGCTTTATCGATATCTTTTTGATCCTCTTCACTAAGTGATTTAAATTTGCGAACCCGCTCCATAAATTTCTGATATGAAATAAAAAGCGCATGTGCTGGATCAATTTGAAGGTAGCGAGCAAGATTCAAAACTGAAAAGAGTAAATCACCAATTTCCTCTTTGAGTGCATCATCTGAGGCCTTTTTAACCTCGTTTAACTCTTCGAGGATTTTATCGTAAATTTCTTCTTTGTTTCTAAATTCAAGGCCAATGTATTTTGCCTCTTCTTGGAGATCTACCGTTGTAATAAAGCTTGCAAGGATTTTTGAAATATTTAGGTGTTTCTTTTTCTTTTTGTTGTTTTCCCAATCATTTAAGACCTCTTCAGGTGATTTTTCCTTCATCTCTTTGAATACGTGGGGGTGTCTTTCATACATCTTATTAAAAAGTCCCTCTGCTATGCTTTCAAGGGTGAATTCGTTTGTTTCGCTTCCTATTTCTGCATGTAAAAGTATCTGAAGAAGTACATCGCCCAGCTCTTCTTCTACACCTTTTGGGTTTTGCTTTTTAATTTCCTCAATACATTCAAGAGGTTCTTCAACAAGTTCTGGAATAAGACTTTCATGCGTTTGTTTTGAATCCCACGGGCAGAGTTTCCGAAGTGTTCTGATCATAAGATATGTATAATAAAACTTTTCGATGTCTTTATTTATCGTAAGAAAAGGGACGATTTCTTTAAATTTTTCTATTTCGGGTTTTAATTTTTCTGAAATTAAAATTTCGTTTGGGATTTGTTGTCTTTTATAAATATAGAACTTTGCAAGGATTTCATAAAATTCTTCAATATTGCTTGTGATAATTTGCGTTGGAAGATTTACTTTTTCAAGATATGAGAGGGTTATGAGGATATCAAAGAACTGAGAATTTTTATCAAAATGAAAAACAAACTTGTTACTTTCGATCTGAGTGCCATTTAAAACAACAAAGCACTTTGCATCACTTCTTAAATCTTCATCATAAAAGAAGTTATTTAACCTTTTCATAGCCACTTAATAAGTGTAATACTTTTAGAGTATCTTGCAAGGGGAAGTTAACTTCAAAGGAAATATAGTCTTCTCCAAATTGGATGCTTTTTGCAATTTTTGCGATGTTCATAAGGTCATCCACAGTGATTTTGCTTGTCTTTTCAATAACAATAAACACTCGCTTTCCTTCCTCATAAATTTCTTTTGCTTGAATTTCTCTTGCATGAACCATAATTTCACCAACTGTTAAAAGATTTCTTACTTCAATTGGAGGATAGCCAAACTTATCGATAAGCTCGCCTTCAATTTTTCGAAGCTCATCTATTGACTCTGCCTGTGTAATTTTTCTGTAGTAGTTTATACGTTCTGCATTTAATGGTATGTATGATTCCTTTATATAATAGCTTTCGTTTAATCTTACGGATACCTCTTTTATCTCATTTACGGTTTCGCCTGATAGCTCCTTAATTGCTTGATCCAATAACGATAAGTACATATTATAACCGACAGAGATGATATGTCCGTGTTGTTCTTTACCAAGGATATTTCCTGCACCTCTTATTTCAAGATCCTTCATCGCAATTTTAAGGCCTGCACCTTCTTCTGAAAATTCTCTTATTGCCTCAAGGCGCTCTTCTGCAATTGCACTTAAGCTTTTTTCAGTGTAGAAAAAGTATGCATATGCTTGTATTGATGACCTTCCAATACGCCCTCTAAGTTGGTACATTTGCGAAAGTCCAAAGTTCTCTGCTTCAATGACTATGAGTGTATTAACTGTTGGAATATCAAGGCCATTTTCAATGATTGTTGTTGCAACAAGCACATCGGTTTTTCCCTCATAGAAATCAAGCATTACATCTTCAATAACTTCCTTTCGCATTTTGCCGTGTGCTACAGCAACACGAGTGTTTGTGAGATTTTTTATGAATTCTGCAAAACCAAAAATTTTTTCAATATCGTTATAAACGACAAAGACTTGTCCTCCTCTTTTGATTTCATAATTTATGGCATTTTTCATCACTTCCACATTAAAAGGCATAGTAAATGTTTTAACTGGAATTCTTCCTGTTGGTGCAGTAAGGATTAAAGAAACTGGGCGAAGTTTTATAAGGGAGGTATAAAGTGTTCTGGGGATTGGTGTTGCAGAAAGTGTTAGCACATCAACGCTTGCTCTCAACTCTTTTATGATTTCTTTGTGTCTTACACCAAATTTTTGTTCCTCGTCAATAATGAGGAGCCCTACATCTTTCATTTCAACATCTTTTGAAAGAAGCCTATGAGTGCCAATTACTATATCAATTTTTCCTTCTTTGAGGTCTTTTAAAATCTCTTGCTCTTTTTTCGAATCTGTTAATCTTGAAAGCATTTCAATTCTTATAGGAAATAGACGCAACCTTTCCCTGAATGTACGTTCATGTTGCATCGCAAGAATTGTTGTTGGGGCAAGCACCATTACCTTTTTTCCGTTAAGAACTACTCTGAAAGCTGCTCTTATGGCAACCTCGGTTTTTCCATAGCCAACGTCTCCTACGATAAGTCTATCCATAGGTTCGGTTCCTTCTAAATCGGCATAAACTTCTTCAATTGCCTTCATCTGGTCTTCTGTAAGTTCATATGGGAAAGATAAATCAAGTATACGCTCTTCCTGCGGATGAGGCTTAAATGGTGGGCGCCTGTAGATTTTTCTTTTTGCCTGTATGAGAAGTAATTTTTTTGCAAGTTCTTTTGCAGATTCTTTTGCCTTTTCTTTTGTTTTTGCCCATTCATTTCCTCTAAGTGAGTTTAGACTTACGATTCTTCTGTCGCCTATGTATTTTTCTACAAAGCCAATCCTCTCTAACGGGACATATAGTTTTTCTCCGTCTCTATATTCAATGAGGAGAAATTCTTTTGGTGGATCTCCTAATTTTGCAAGCCCCCTAAAAATACCAATGCCAAAGTCTCTATGTACGACAAGGTCACCTTCTTTGAGCTCTTCAAGTGAAACAATTTCCTTTGAGGATACAATTTTTTTTGGTCTCTTTGTTGGCTCAATATGGAAGAAAAGCTCCCTATCAGTGAGGACAACAATTTTATCTGATTCAAAGCCTCTATCCAAAAAGCCTTCTTGGACACAGATTCCTAATGCTTCATCAAGGGCTGTTTTATAGGGAAGTTCATATGCATTTAAAATTTCTTTAACTCTTTCTGTATTTTCAGTTTTTATAAGTATTAGTCGCCTATTTTTTTCTTTAATGAGGATGTCTTTTAAATTTCCAAGCATGATTAAACTTTCCGAAAGTTCCTTTGTGTGAAAATCAAGCGCATTTTCTGGGAAATTTCCAAACTCAATTATTTTTTTATTTGAAAGAAGATTATCAATCGTTTCTTCGATGGATTCATAGTCGATTAGATTTCCGTAATTTTCTTTCTGGTTTGTTATAAACTCCTTAACACCTTCAAGGAATTTGTTAATATTAACATCAAAAAAGACGATAAGGTAGTCTCTTGTATAATCAAGGATTGTGCGGTATGTAAAATGGAAGCCATTTTTAAGAAACTTTGGATAGAAGTTAAGGCCGAAATTTCTTGAGTTTTTTAACTCTTCGATATCTTTGAGGACAACATCCTCTACAAACTCATTTTCATTTTTGAGTTTTTGCTGCACAGTTTTTTCAATCTGTTCGATTTCTTTTTCTTCGATGTATTTAATAGAAGAGATTGTTATTTCTTCTATTTTTTCTTCTGCAAGCAAAAGTTCACTTAAGAATGCAATTTTTTCAACACGGTCAAAGTCAAGCTGAATTCTTATAGGCTTTTCATAATTAAAGGGAAATATGTCTATAATTGCTCCTTTTACTGAAAATTCGCCCTGATGCTCAATCTCGAGGACTCTTTCGTAGCCAAAATCGGTAAGAATATTTGTTAAATTTGTTAATGATATTGTATCATTAAGGCTAATTTTAAGTTCTTTAATAGAATCTTCGCTTGGGGTGAAGTCAAAAATGCCTTTAAGTGTTGTTATGATGGTTTTTGAATTTTTAAGATCTTTAATTGCTTTTTTCTTTTTAAAAATGGTTTCTTTGCTTGAATATCCAACTTCATAGGGAAAAAGTCCGAATTCATTAAAAACAATTCCTTCTTTAAAAATTTTTGCAAGCTTTTCGAGATTATCACTTTCAGTTATTATTATTGTTCGTGTATCAAGTTCGTTTATAATAGCACTGAGAACCCCCGTTAATGTCGAATTTATTTTTATATGGCGTTCATTTTTAATGAAATTTATGTAGAAATTTGCATTTTCTACAATATTTTTAAGCCTCATTGGTTAAATTCTCTTTGGGCTACCTCAACGCCTTTTGAAATAATTGTTTCAATTGCCCTAACTGATCTTTTTATGGCATCTGTGATTGCAAACTTTTCATCTTTCCCAAACTCTTCAAGAACATAATTTACAACTTCGTTTTTATTTTGAGGTCTTCCAATTCCAATACGAACCCTTATGATTGGGTCTTCTACAAGTTCCTTTATGGATCTTACACCTTTATGTCCCGCATCTTTCCCACCGACCTTAATTCGTATGATACCCAAAGGTAAATCAAGATCATCGTGAATTACAATGACATGTGTTGGTGGCACAAGAAATCCATCCATAAGTTGCTTTACAGCCCTTCCAGATAGATTCATATATGTTAACGGCTTTGCAAGAATTACATTATATTCATTTCCATCAATAAAAACAGTGCCTTTCCCATAAATGGCATTAAATTTGGCGAAATTTACCTTTATTTTCCATACTTTTGAAAGTTCATCAATTGCCATAAAACCAACATTATGGCGTGTGTTCTCATATTCTTTTCCGATGTTTCCAAGTCCTATTATCAAATGCATACCAACTTATTATAATCTACTAATTAATTTTGTTAAAAATGTGAAAATTTACTTATTTTATGCTTGATTTTTTTGAGTAGTGTATATAATTTTATCAAGGGGAAATATGAGAAAGGGATATATACTTATAGTTACAACATTCATTATAGCGGCGATGCTTACAGGTCTTTTATATGCAACGAATATATGGATGAGGACTCACTCAACTGAACTTTCTGAAATAACACAGCGCGAAATTGCACTTTATGTGGCTCAATATGGTATAAATGAGATGATTTATAATCTTAATGTTGGAACAACTTACACTAACGGACAATCTATAAGCGGAACTACCCCAAGCGGTTACCAATACACAGCAACCTATTATACAAATGATACATTCGGAGGAGTTGCATACATTAAAGGTGTTGGAACTGCAGGAAATTTTACAAGGACTGTTTATGCTTCAATTACAAGGGGGACATCTGAAGCGTTTAAATATTGTCTTTATACAAGCAATGGAAGATTTAAAAAAACCCGTAGCAATGCTCCAAATACTATTACAATGAATAACCCTATTTATGGATTAACCTATAATACAAGCTCAGCGGTTGTGCCAGAACCAGATTTTAACCAGTATACAAATCCAAATAATTATCCTCCAAATACATTTTTCCCAATAGACAAAAAAAATAATTATAATTTTACAGTTTTTAACTATAAAGATAAAGTTGTCTTTATTAATTATACGGGAAACAACACTAATGGAACGCTTACAGTTGACTTTGGGGATCCCTCAGCAACAAGCATAAATATAACAATTATAACAAATTTTCCCATTGTGAAATTTATCCATTTAGGAACAAATTCTTCGGGGAATTCTGGTAGAAACTTTACTTGGAATTCTGTAAGTTATAATTCAACTACTAAATATCCTGTATTTATTCATAAACCAACACTTACTTCAAGAAGCAGTGTAAATCTTAACCTTGGCTATCAAGGAAACGATGGCAAAACTTTTACCATAAACGGGCTTTTTTACTCAAATTCAAATGTATCTATTGCATATGGTAGTTATTGGGGTTTTGTTGATTTTAAGGCGTCACTTTTTGCAAAAAGTTTAACGACAGACCGGGATAATTTAGAAGCGTATGATATTAATAGAGATGGAAGAATTACAACTAAAACTATTTTTGACTATACTGTTGACTCATACAAATATCCACCACCCTACTTTAATATGAATACTGGCTCATCATACCTTGTTCCTTCTTATAGGGAGGAATACTAATGAAAAGAAGGGGTCTTACCCTTATTGAAATGGCGATTTCTATTGCACTTATTTCTATCGTCGTGATATGGTCTTTGAATATATTAACAAATCTTGGGAAGGGTTCTTCCACTTCATCTGATATAGTTATAGGAACAACACTTGCATCTCAAAAAATAGAAGAATTAAAAGGATACAATTATCAAGAACTGTCAAGTCTTCAAACTCCTTTAACAGGTACTTTCCCATCGCCATATGATGCCTTTACTTACAGGATTGATTTCACATCTTCAAGCACTTCTAACGGATATTACATTAGGAGAGGCACAATTTCTATATTTAAAAACGGAAATCTTATTATAAAAATGGATGCAAATTTTGTAAGGAGAGTTTCAGATGGTGCAAATATCGGGTTATAAATTTTTACAATTCAAAAGGGGTTTTACTTTTGTTGAAATTACAATTGTTATTGCATTGATATTAGTGCTTGCAATTCCTATCGGGACTCTTCTTATGAATTATTTAAAGGCAAATTATTTTGAGAGCACTTATTTAAAGGAGCAATACTATGCAAATGTAATTATGCAAGATATTGAGCAAAGGATAAGGCGCGCAGATAATGGCAGTGTAAATTTTTCAAACTACACTCTAACATTTTCTTATACCGATGCAAATCCTGATGGGAGTAAAAAGACTACTATTTACTGCGTATACACACTTCAAAATGCAGGGACAACGAACTCAATTTTTAATAGAGGTATAGGCACATCACCTAATCCAGCAGTTTCTGTGTTTCCTGTGGGTCTTGAAAAAGGTTTAATTAGAGACTTTAATATAACAATTTCAACAGCACCTCCGTATTTTGCAAAGGTTGCTATTCAAACTTTGTCTGGTTTTACTTTGACAAATTCAATTTATCTATTAAACTATGGAAGGTAGGGAATCTATGAAAAGGAAATTTTTGGGATTATCAATAAATGAGAATTCGATAAGATGTGTAGCGTTAGAAACAAATAACCAAGATTTTACTGTTAACGCACTTTTTGAGGTTCAATTTGAAAATTTTGATTTGGCTTTAAACGATAAAGAGGTTGTTGAAAGCGTCCGCACATTCTTAAAGAAAATTCGCTATGATGAAGCATCTGTGTCTTTACCTGCAAGTAAAGTCCTTACAAGGATAAAGAACGTCCCCAAGATTCCACCTTCACAAATCGTAAAACTCATTAAAACCGAAATTCGGGATTATGCAATTTTTGAAGGAGAAAATGTATCTCTTGGATTTGCAGAAATTGATAGAAATAGCGAAGGTATTGATATAATTTGGGCTGCAACAAAGGAATCAATTGTCCTTTCCGTTTTGAATTTTTTAAGAAAAATAGGGTTAAAAACACGCAGGATTACTATTCCTCAAATTGCACTTGTGGAATTTATAAATACGTTTTATAAAGAAGAAGATAATTATGCTATCGTGAATGTTGATAAAGATACAACAACATTGACTATTTCAAAAGGAAAAACAATCATTTTCAATTACACTCAAGATATTGGCTTTGAGGCATTTAAATTGAACGATCCCTCATTAAAAGGTGCATGGGTGGGAAATATTGTGTCTTCTTTAAATTATGTCTCAAGGAATTTAAATGTTTCTGTAAAAAAGATCTATGTTTCCGTAAATGACGAAGAAAGTTTTGACATACTTTCCTATCTTTCAAATAGAGTAGGATATCCTGTTATAATGCTTTCAATCCCAGAGGATATTAATTTTGATAGGGAAGAGGATTTTATAAGATACCAAAAAACTGGTGGAAATGAGTTTGCAGTTCCAGTAGGCCTTGCGTTGACTTCAAAGATTAAAAAAGGCGAAAAGAATTACCTTTCAATAACAGAGTATTTTTTGACGGAACATGTCTCAGAGCGGCTTAAGGTAATTGCCACTTTATTGGTTTTTGTTGTTGTAAATGGAGCGTTTATAATTGCTTTTCCTTATTTTTCCTCAAGTTTAAAATCTACAGAGGAACAATTGAGCAGTGTTCTAAAGTCGATAAGCGCGATTTCCAAACCAGTTGAGGACGCAAATAAATTGCAGATTGAATTACAAAAGATAAATAGCACTATTTCAAGTTTAAAAGAGGTAGAAAGCAATATTTACAATATGCCGTATTATTCTATGGTTTTGAGGGAGTTAAAAAGCCTTGCACCAAGCGGTATTGAATTAAGAGAAGTTTCACTTAAGGAAGACGGTTCTGTGGATTTAAAAGGTGTTTCGAATTCCTTTAGAAGCGTGTTCAGTTATGAGGAAAATCTTGCTAATGCAAAATTTATAAAAAATGCAACGATTCTTGAAATAGAAAAAGACAAAGAAGGCACAGAGACATTTACAATGCAAATGCAAATGAGGAATGTGAAATGAAGAAAAAGGTAAAATTCACCAAAATTTTTATCATTTTTGTTGTTATTGAGGTAATTTGTGTTTTAGTTTATGCGGGGTATCTTACCTTTAATCTTGCTTATAAATCACGGCAGTTATCTTTGAAGACTGCCGAACTTCAACAGTATGTTGCAACTTCAACTACAATAGAAGTGCTAAAAAATCAAATAAAAAGTGGAAATAAAAGTATGTCTGATATTCAAGCTTCTTTTTTTAATGATGATACACTTTTAAGCTTCTTTAAGGATTTCTATGATGTTTGTAAGAGCAATGGAGTAGAGTTAAGGCGAATTACCTTTTCAAATTTGACAACTGTTTTGGATTCAAAACCTTCTTTAAAAACTCTTCCCGTGCAAATCAATTTTTCATCAGATTACAGCTCTGTTATAAACCTTCTTGATTATCTTGAAAAATACAAGATGCACATTAAAGAGGTTAATCTTTCAATTATAAGAAACGATGGGACTCTTAACTTGGTGTTTTATATTTTTACAAATTCTGAGGTTAGATGGGTTTATGAAGGGAAGGCTGTTCCATGAAAGAAACACTTAGAATAGGTGACATTCTTATAAAGGAAGGGAAAATCACACAAGAACAACTTGAAAGTGCCCTCGAAGAGCAATCAAAAACAGGCAGAAAATTAGGAGAAATTTTAATTGAGAGGGGTTTAATAACACCGACAGAACTTTCAAAAATACTTGAAAAGCAGTCAAATATTCCGTCTGTTAATATTGAAGAGAGACAACTTGATACTTCTCTTGCATCTCTACTTCCCGAAGCCTTTGTAAGGATAAATAAAGTCTTACCTATCGGTAGGACAAATGATTCACTTGAAGTTGCTGTTGTCCCTCCCATAAATCCTGAAGTACTTGAAAACATAAAACTAATCACAGGTTTAAAGGTTAAACCTTATATTATAACTGATGCTGAATTTGAGAGGGCACTAAATAAAATTTATTCCATAGAAACAAAAGTTGATAGAGTGATTTCCACAGTTCAAGGAAGAAAAGAAGAGACAACAGTAAAAGTAATTTCTGAAGTCCCATCTGGCACGGAACCAACTACAGTAAACCTTGCTAATTCTATTATTTCTGATGCGATTAATAGAAATGCATCCGATGTCCATCTTGACCCCGGACAGAATTTCACCAAGGTGCGGTATAGAATTGATGGAATTATGTATGATATCTTAACCATTCCCAAGGACATTTCAGACTCTATAATTTCTCTTTTAAAGGTAAATGCAGGAATGGATATTGCAGAGAAACGCCGCTCACAAGATGGGCATTTCTCAGCTAAGCACGGCAATGAATTTTTTGATTTCAGAGTCTCCTCAATGGGAACGGCTTTTGGAGAAAAGTTAAATATAAGGATTTTAAGCAAACAAAAGTTGTTAATGCCACTTGAAAGATTGGGGATGCTTAAGGAACAATATGATATCTTTTTGAATCTTATAAAGCGTCCTTATGGAATAATTCTTGTAACGGGTCCTACAGGATCAGGTAAAACAACAACTCTATATTCGGCAATTTCAACCCTTAACACAGGAGAAAAAGAGATAATAACACTTGAGGATCCTGTTGAATACAACATCAGCGGAATCGTCCAAATTCAGATAAATGAAGAAGCAGGCATTACTTTTGCAACTGGATTGAGATCAATCTTAAGACTTGACCCTGACATAATTATGGTGGGGGAAATAAGAGATCTTGAAACGGCAAAAATTGCAGTTGAAGCTTCTTTAACAGGACACCTTGTGTTTGCATCAATTCATACAAATGACGCAGCATCAACCCCTGTAAGGTTATTAAATCTTGGGGTAGAACCATATTTACTTGCTTCATCTCTTTTGGGAGTTATTGCTCAAAGATTGGTAAGAGTTATATGCCCTAATTGTAAAAGAGAATATATACCACAGGAATTTGAAAAAGAAATTTTTAGAAGAGAACTTCAAGAAGATATTGAGACCCTTTATTTTGGTGCTGGCTGTCCCATTTGCGGTGAAACAGGATATAAAGGGCGAACAGGAGTTTTTGAAATTATGGAGATTAATGAAACCATAAGAGAACTCATTGAAAAATCAGCTCCTCATAACAAAATTAAGGAAGAGGCAATTAGGTCCAATATGATAACTATGAGACAAGCAGGGCTTATAAAGGTGAAAGCAGGGATAACCACCCTTAAAGAAATAGAAAGAGTTGCAGGCTTATGAGTGAATTTAAGTATGTTGCTGTAGATAAGACTGGTAAAACCGTAAAAGGAATAATCTCTGCGTCAAATAAAAACGAAGTTCATACGATACTTGAGAAAAAGGGTCTTTACCCGCTTGAAATAGTAGAACGAAAAATTCCTAAAATAAAGTTAAACTTGCAATTTATTTCTCGTCGCATTAAAGACGATGAGTTGATTTTATTTACAAGTGAACTTGCAACTCTTTTGCAATCTGGGTTAACAATAGTTGATGCATTACAGGGACTTTATGAACAAGAGGAAAACCCATATTTGCGAAAAATTATTTTACAGATAAAAGAAGATATAGAAAGTGGAACTTCAATAAGTAATGCCTTTAAGAAATATCCACGAGTGTTTTCACCTATTTATATAAGTCTTCTATCAGTTGGAGAGGCAACAGGAAGGCTTGATAAAGTATTAGACGGCTTGTATCAATACCTTGATAGGGATTTAGAGTCAAGAAGAAAAATTTCAAGCGCATTTGCATATCCTAAATTTGTAGTTTTTGTGGTAACTCTTGTTGTTGTGTTTATGCTATCCTTTGTTTTGCCCCGCTTTGTTTCAATGTTTGCATCATCAGGAGCAAAACTACCAACTCCAACTCGTATTTTACTTAATGTAAGTAATTTTGTTCGTTTAAAGTGGTATATTCTTGTGGCTATTGTTGTAGTTGTTTACTTAATTTATAGAATTATATATTCAACGCCAAAAGGAAGAATTTTAATTGATCAATTAAAACTTAAAATACCTCTTTTTGGAAGAATTAGCAAACTTGGAAGTCTCTCTCGGTTTGTTAGGTCGCTTGCGCTTATTAGTGGAAGTGGTTATAACATTTTGGAAGGTCTTTTAATTGCCTCTAACACTTCTGACAATGCCTACATAATTAATGAAATAAAAAATATTGTAAACGATATTCAATCAGGAGAAAGTCTTTCGGAATCTTTATCTCATAGAAGTTTCTTTCCTAAAGTAATGGTCCAGATGGTGTCTGTTGGTGAAAGGTCAGGTTTGCTTGATACTTCATTAACAAGACTTGCCGATTTATGGGATAAATCTATTGACTTTACTTTGAAAAATCTTGCATCGAAAATTGAGCCGACGCTTATTTTAATTCTCGGTGTTATAGTTGGATTTATAGCGCTTGCGATGTATCTTCCAATGTTTACATTACCAAGCCTTATTAATAAATAAGAATTATTGATAATTAAGCGTTGTCTTTGGTTCAAAATTGTTCTTGTTTGATTGAAACTTCATTTGTTAGAAGATCTTGTAGGATGATTATCGTCTCTTTGAATGGCTCATCTCCTATAAGCATTAGTTTTGCTTGAAGTGCTTTGTCAAGATATTGCTGTAATGTGCTTGACATAAATGCAGTTAAACCGTTTTCTTTGATTAGGTAGGTTTTGTAATATTCCCTTTTACCTTTAAAATAGGATGTAATTATTGCATCAATTTTTGAGTGATCTAATAAGAAAGTTATTGTATTAAAGCCACTATTTTCTTTTACAAATTTTGTGCCATTTTTTATAAGTTCCTTTAAGTCGGATATATTTTTAAAATTTCTTGAGATTGCATAGGAAAATGTAAGTGAGTCTGAAACGTTTTCGGGAACATTAAATGAGAATTCATCTTCAATAAGAGTTTTATCAAGTGTACCATTATGCATAAAGAAGAGATTTTTTCCGTTTGGCAAAGAAAACATATATGGATGTGTATTTATTAAATCTATGGCTCCTTCAGATTTTAGTCTTACGTGAATTCCAAAAGTAAATCTTTCAAAATGAGTTAAAGTTTCTTTTAATGTTGCAATTTCTAATGGACTTTCAAAGATTGGGTTGGTTTCTTTTACATATACCTTATGTAATTTTTCTCCATTTTTTCCAAATAGAATATACCCAAATCCATCCTTGTGACTTATAGATTTGTCCCCATAAGTATTGTCGGATTCTGATGCTTTGACAAGGGCATCAATAAGTCCATATACAGTTTCAATGTTTTCTTTATTGCTTTCAACAAAAAGAATTCTACACATATTTTATTATATTAGATTTGAAGTTATTGCAAAAGTTTTGAATAAGTGTTTATTTTTTGAAATGTGAAAAAACCGTCATCTTGTCATTGTATTGTAATGTCTCCTCAATACTCCTCAAAAAAGCAGTCATTTCGAACGAAGTGAGAAATCTCAATATTTTGAGGGGGCAACAACC
>PNIL01000057.1 GCA_002877955.1 Caldisericum exile
TAAACAGAGGAGATATCTCGCTTCGCTCGATATGACAATTATTTTGAGGGGGCAAAACATCGCCCCATCAATACCACCAAATAATAATTTTGTCTTAGGGGGTAAGTTAGAAAGGGGGATGCCCCCTTTCTAATGGTTGATGGGGGACTTTTACCCCTTCGAGTAATAAGAAATCTCCTCCTTTTTACTTCTCTAAATCTTCAATTTTTCGCTCAATGTAAGATTTATAATCCTTTAATTTCGGTGTGTAGTTTGTCCCAAAAAGGATTGAAGAGATTATGAAATCTGCGGTTGAGCGGTTCATTGCTGTTGGAATGTTGTAAAGAGTTGCAATCCTTAAAAGTGCTTTTACATCAACATCGTGGGGTTGTGGTTCCATTGGGTCCCAGAAAAAAATTAGGTAATCAATTTTTCCTTCGGCAATGAGAGCGGCAAGTTGTGCATCTCCTCCAAGTGGTCCTGATTTTAGTTTCAATATTTTTGGAGTAAGCCCCTTCTTAATAAGCGTTTCTTCTACAAGTTTTCCTGTTGTTCCTGTACAGATAAGTTCATGAGGGGATAATGTTCCCCAATTAAATTCAACCCATTCAATGAGATCTTTTTTCTCCCTGTCGTGTGCAACAAGTGCGATTCGCTTAACTAATTTTGTTTCAACTTTTTCCATATTTTATTATATGTTGAAATTCCCTTACAAAGAAATGTTTAATAAACAACTTTTATTATTTTCTCAATGACCCTTGCCTTGACAGGCGTATATCCTAAAACCTCGCCATCTGCCTCAATTAATGATGGTGGATCCGTTTTTACGAAAACCTCTTTTACAAAGTCGTGGTAGAGTTTTTTCTCCGTGAGTATTGTTCCATCAAAGAGTTTTTTAATCTTAAAGAGGACTTCAAGCCCTGTGTAGTTTTTAAAGACTGACACATTAAGAAGACCGTCTGTAACTTCTGCCTTAGGCGAGACACACATTCCTCCACCGAAATATTTTCCATTTGCAATATCAAATTCAAAAAAATTGCCGTTAAGTTCATTTTCTCCATGTCTAAGGATTCCTTTCGGGATTGTTATAAAAAGAAGCGTTGAAATAAGCGAAAGCGTATATGTAAGACCTCTAAAAATTGATTTCTTACTTTTGTTTGCCTTGTTGGTAACAACTCCTGAAAATCCTCCGCTTAGGATATTTAGGAAAAATCTTTGAGAAGGATTACCTAAAAAATCTACATATTCAAAGAGTCCAACATCAATTGGTTTGCCTGTCCCCGTTAACGCAATTTTAAGTGCAGATAAAACATCTTTTGGAAGTTTAAGAGTCTTTCTAAAATCATTGCCCGAGCCAATAGAAACAACTCCAAGCAGTGGGATTTTGTCAACTTCATCTTGATTGAATTCAAAAACTCTTTTGTTGAATTTTTCCACAGCACCCATAAGGATTCCATTTAACACCTCATTATGCGTGCCGTCGCCTCCAAAACTAATTATGCGATTAAATCCGCTATGGAAGGCATCCTTTGCAAGTTCAATCGCGTGCTTTGGATATTCTGTAAAAAGTATCTTAGGTGGATTTTCTAAACTTTTAATAAAGTTTTCTACCAATTTGAACTCTTTGAGCCCTTTTCCATTTGAAGATACAGGATTTACAATTATGCAAATATTTTCCATAGGAGAATTTTAGCACAAATTTAAGGAAAAGTATATAATATACTTGATGAAAAAATTACTTACAAAGAAAATAATTATAATTTTTGTGCTATTTTTAATTGTTTTTGGAAGTTTACCCAATGTTGCATTGGCTGAAACTCCAGGTGAGAAACTTAAAAGCATGGGGTATGTAATAGGGTTTGCAGATGGTAAACTCCATGAAGAGCTTTTTATGAAGCAAGGAGAACTTATGGTGCTTGTTGCTCGCTATATAAGGCTAAATCAAATCCCTAAAGAATACCAATTTATGGCAGAGCAAAATAATTTTGACAGATTTGTAAATAGAGTTTATAACTTTTTTATTAGCTCTTTTTATAAAGCAAAAGATTTTTTTATCAGAAGTTATTACAAAATAACAGGCAAAGAAATTTACCCAGGCGTAAAAGCAGGGCATTACCTGTTTAATTCTGTTGTTGTCCTCCGAACTTATGGATTCCAAATACCGGAAGGTATCGATATAAACGCAAGGATAACTTCGGAAGACTTCTTTAATATTCTTTATGGTATGCTTGGCTTAGATGAAAGCGAATTCGAAAATGGCAAAGATATACCTCAAATAGAAAAATACAGAATCATTTTTTCAATCCACGGTAAAAGAAATTCACCGCTTCTTTCAAAGAAAGGTTATCTAACAAGGGGAGAGGTTTTTAAGGAATTTTTACGACTTCTCCAATCTGAGAATAATCAGTAGAGTGTGTAATTTTTACACTGAGAGTGTAATTTTTACACAAAAACTGGGTAAAAATCGGCAGGGTTTTAAGGTGTTTTTGAACATATTTAGTATATCCAAAATTCTAAATATGCAAGATAATAACGATATTTAATGGATGTTATGTGGAATCCCATATATCAGTTTGGCACGGGTTTTGCATATAGTAAATGGAAGGCTGTAAAAAATTTTGAGGCTGTCCTTCCCTTGCAAGAAAAACTTGCAAGAAGCACCTTGAAAACTGAAGAGAGTTAAGATAGAAGGCAAGAATTTATAGCATTTTTAATGAGCAAATTTTACACACAGTTTAAAAATATAAAGTCGGAGATCTCTCACATTCGTTCGAGATGACAATCATTGGAAGAGGGCACATCCCCCTTCCAACTTTCCCAAAGGAGGAGATTTCTCACATTCGTTCGAAATGACTGGTTGCGTTCATTCCGAAGGGAATTTTCATTTG
>PNIL01000015.1 GCA_002877955.1 Caldisericum exile
TGTTAAGTTTTGTTATAAATTATAAATTAATTTGTTAAATTTGTCAAGATCTAACAAACGAAATAATTAATAAAAATTAACAATATAGATTTAATAACATTTCTTCAGAGTTTTTTTATAATTTTTAGATTTTTTTTATTGACTCAACAAGAAATTTTTATTATATTTCATACTAATATGAGGAAGATACCAAGATGCATGAGTACACAGCATCCAGACAATGTTTCAATACCATTCTTTGCCAAAAATCCAGAGCTTGATGGCGAAGATGAAGTAATGGAAGCGTTTTATGTATTCTCACACTTAGGTGCTTGCGAACAGATGTGGGACTATGAAGGAAAAGAAGGAGATGATTATGTTGTTAAAAAACTACTTTCAAAATACAAATACTTTTTCAAAGAGAATAGACTTGGAAGAGATGTTTTTCTCACGTTGAGAATACCAAATCCAGAGTTCGAGAATGTGGAAGCAAAAATAATCCTTGAGACATTAGAGAGTATTCCTCGTTCTTTTGATACATCTTACACGGTTTTCTCGGATGATATTCCTCCTATTTTTGAAGTTATTCTCCCAATGACAACATCTGCAAAAAGCATTGAAAGAGTTTATAGATACTACACTGATTTTGTAGTTAAAAAAGAAGACAAGCCAATTTTCGATAACGATATAAGAATAAAGGATTGGATTGGAGAATTTAAACCTAAGAAAATAAATGTAATTCCTCTCTTTGAGGACTTTGAACATATTGTAAATTCGGATAAGATTGTAGAAGAATATGTAAAAGGTAAAGAAATTGACTATTTAAGAGTTTTTCTTGCACGCTCTGACCCTGCAATGAATTACGGACTTATTAATGCCGTAATGTTAGTGAAACTTGCCTTATATAGACTATGGAAACTATCAAATAAAACTGGAATTCCAATTTATCCAATCGTAGGTGTAGGATCTTCGCCTTTTAGAGGCAATCTCAAGCCAAACAATGTAATAAAAATCGCTGATGAATATAGAAGTGTCCATACTTATACGATTCAATCTGCTTTTAAATATGACTATCCTGTAAATGAAGTTGTTGAAGGTATAAAACAATTAAAAGGAATAATTCCAACAAATCCAAAGGAAATTGATGAAGAATATGTATTTGACTTTTTCAATCGTGCCTCAAAAACATACTTAGAACACATAGAAAACCTTGCCCCAGTTATAAACAAGGTTGCAAAACATATTCCAGCAAGAAGAAAAAGGAAACTTCATATAGGGCTTTTTGGATATGCAAGAGAAAACGCAAAGGTGAAACTTCCTCGTGCTATCACCTTTACAGGAAGCCTTTATTCGGTTGGTGTACCGCCTGAAATTTTAGAGTTAGAAGCAATCGAAAAAGACGATTATTTTAAAATTAAATCCCTGTATCAAAATTTCGAAAACGACATCAAAGACGCTCTAACTTTTGCAAATATTGACTCTCCTTTCTTTCCTAAGAAAATAATTAGAAAGATTGAAGAGTTTGGTATATCATTTGAAACTAATGAAGAGCACAAAGAAATATCAAAGGCAATCGCCTCAACCATACTTGATTTAAAAAACTACAATATCGACGAACTGACTTTAAGGGCTGCACAAATCCGAAAGTTTATAGGTTAATTATTTAATCTCTCAAGCTTTTTTCTCAAAATTTTAAGCTCTTCTTCTCTTTTCTTGTTTTTAGATTCTTTCAGTAATTTTTCAAGATACTGAATTCTTGCTTTTAATTTGTTTATTTCTTTTTGTTTTAAGTTATCTTTCTTATTATTTTCCTTCTTTGTATGTGCTATTAAGTCATCTTGAAGGTTTCCATTAGCAAGCGTAAACACCTTATGAGTAATAGCCTTTATAAGATACCTATCATGACTCACTAAAAGAATTGTCCCTCTATAATTTTTAAGCGCCTCAACTAATGCCTCCGTTGTTTCAATATCAAGGTGATTCGTTGGTTCGTCAAGGACAAGAAAATTTGAATTTACAAGATTCAATTTTGCGATAAGAAGTCTTCTTTTCTCACCGCCGCTAAGTTCAGAAACCTTCTTAAAGACTTCCTCACCAATAAAATTAAACTCTGCAAGGTAATTCCTTGCTTCACTCACCTCGAGTCCTTCTTTAAGCATCAAATTTAAAAGCGTATCCTCACTATTCAAAACAAACTCATCTTGCGGAAAGTATCGCATTTCGACGCTTGGCCCAATATAAACAGAGCCTGAATCAGGTTTTTCAAATCCTGCAATGATCTTTAAAAGTGTAGATTTGCCAACTCCGTTTTTCCCAATGATTGCGAGTCGTTCGCCACGAGTGATTGTGAAGTTAAGATTTTTCAAAATTGTCTTTCCATTGTAGGATTTCGAAATATTTTTCAATTCAAGGACTTTGAAAGAGCCAATATCAGCACTATCGATATTAATTTTTATTTCTTTTCGCATTTTTTCTTCAGGCACAATGATTTTCTCAATCATCTTTTCTCTGGAAAGCGCCTGTTTTGAACGCGTACCATAACGAAATTTCTCAATAAATCTCCTCTGCTTTTCAAGGTAAATAAGTATTTGCTCTCGCTCACTTCTAAGGGTTTCATCTTCGATCGCCTTTATTTTAATAAACTTGTCATAATTCCCCGCATATTCCTTTACTGAACCATTATCAAGATAAAGTATGTGGGTTGCAATCTTATTTATGAAGGTTTTATCATGCGAAACAATAAGCAGTCCGCCTTTAAACTGCAAAAGGTATCTTTCGAGCATTTCTATTGTTTCTATATCAAGGTTATTTGTTGGTTCATCAAGTATAAGAAGTTCAGGTTTAGAAATAATTGATTTAATTATAAGGCACTTCGTTCTTTCCCCGCCACTCATCATTGAAAGAGGCTTTGAAACAGTCTCTTCGTCAAGGTCAAAATCGTGAAGCATCGATAAAATCTCACTTCGATATGAATATCCGTTAAGTCGCTCATACTCTTCCATAAGAAATGAATATTCTTCGCCAAAATCTCCCACCTTTTCGAGGTCTTGAATCATTTTTTCAATCTCTTTTAACTCCGATATGCCTTCTTCTATAATTTCCATTCCCGTTTTTTCAATTGATTTTATCTCTTGAGGAACATAGCCTATGGAATTTGGTCTTTTTACGCTGCCTTTATCAGGCGATTTAAGACCAACAATTATGTCAAGAAGTGTAGTCTTTCCTGAACCATTTTCCCCAATAATAAATTTTCGATCTTTATCAACAGTAAAGGACACATCTTTTAAAAGTGTTTTTCCCTGAATTGAATAGTGTATATCTGAAACTATTAGCATAATAACCTCAATTGAATATACAATAATTCTTTCAATTTTGCAACATTGATAAAAAAGTAAGACAAATTAAAATATGATGTTTTGAAATTATTACTAATTATGTTATAATTTTTCCAAAATTTAAATGCAAGGGAGGTTAAAAAATGGAAAACGGAAGATTAGGAGGAGTTTATGGATGTAAAAAATCTCCTCCTACAAATTTTAGAGGATTTGAGGTTTTACAGAGAAAATGATCCCTCAGTTGAATCACCACTTGAAATCATATTTACACCTTCTTTCAGAGGACTTTTAAACTATCGCATTTATCATGCTTTATACAAGAGCGGACACAAAGTCTTAGCAAAGCTCCTTTATATTAGAACAAAACTCAAATACAACATGGATATTCATCCGGGGGCTGTTCTTGAAACACCTGTTATGATTGATCATGGCTTTGGCGTTGTTATCGGAGAAACTGCATATGTTGGGAAGAATACGATTATCTACCATGGCGTTACACTCGGTGCAAGAAGAGTTGAAAGCGGCAAAAGACACCCAACAATAGGAAGAAATTGCCTTATAGGAAACCATGCATCAATTCTTGGGAATATTACAATCGGTGATTTTGTAAAAATTGGTGCAAATAGTGTTGTATTGGAAGATATCCCGCCTTATTCAACTGTTGTTGGCGTCAAGGCAAAAATTGTAAAAGGAGGAGCAAATGAAAAAGTTGCTTGAAGTAATAGGAAACACTCCTATTGTAGAATTAAAAGAAAATCCAAACATATTTGTAAAACTTGAATATTTAAACCCATTCGGAAGTGTGAAAGATAGACCTGCATATTTTATGATAAAAGATGCACTTGTTGAAGGATTATTAAAAGAAGGAGATACAATTGTTGAACCGACTTCTGGAAATACAGGTATTGCGTTAAGTGCTATTGGAAAATTTTTTGGAATTAAAATCATTTTGACAATGCCCGATAATTTAAGCAAAGAACGATTAACCCTTATAAAAAGTTTTGGAGCAACAGTTGTTCTTACAGAGAGATCTTTAGGAATGAGTGGTGCTATAGAAGAAGCAAAGAGAATTATTGAGAGAGGTGTTGCAAAACTCATGCTCAATCAATTTGGAAATCCTTCAAATCCAAAGGCGCATGAATTGGGAACAGCCTATGAAATCTTAAAAGATATGGATTTTGACGTTGATGCATTTGTTGCTGGGATTGGCACAGGTGGAACAATAACAGGTGTTGGAAAAATGCTTAAAAAATTTATAAAGAAAGTAAAGGTTATTGGTGTTGAACCTGAAGAATCGCCGTATCTTTCTAAGGGATTGAGAGGCGCACATTCAATTGAAGGTATAGGTGCAGGATTTAAACCTGAAATTCTTGACCTAACTATTATCGATGAAATTCTAACCATCAAAAGTAACGATGCAAGAATGTTTGCAAAAGAGCTTGCACTCAAAGAAAGCATTCTTGGTGGACCATCGACAGGCGCAAATGTACTTGCCGCAAAAATTGTAAAAGAAAAATACGGTCTTAAAAGAGTAGTTACAGTTGCACCAGATAGAGGTGAAAGATATTTTTCTGAGGAACTGTTTTCATAAGCATAATTTAATAATGGGCGATTTACTCGAAACAATTAAAGGAAGAAGAAGCATAAGGCAATTTAAGAATGCGCCAATCGAAGAAGATAATATTCCGAAATCATAAAAACTGGATCTCTTTCAATATTCTTTAGAGGGAAAAAGTGAAAAAACAACTTTTTGAAATCATAACGGATTTTGAAGGCACTTTTATTGAAAGGCTCAATAAGTTTTTAGGAGTTGTCGAAGTTAACGGAAAAAGTGTGCTTGCACATATCCACGATCCAGGAAGACTTGAAGGCCTTTTAGAGAGAGGAAACAAAGTATTACTTAAAAAGTTTAGTTCCCTAAAGAGAAAAACCGAATTTGAAGTAATTGCAGTTAAATTTGAGGAAGAGATTGTCCTTGTTAATTCAAGATATCACAACGATATTGCAGAATCGCTTATACGAAAAGGCATTGTCAAATTCGGGGAATCAAAAAACTTAACAATAAAAAGAGAAATTAAATTCTTGAACAGCCGATTTGATTTTCTTCTTAAGAATGACAAAAAATATCTCATAGAAGTTAAAGGATGTGTCCTTGTAAAAGATGGCGTTGCACTATTTCCTGATGCACCAACAAAAAGAGGCGCTCGACACCTTATTGAACTTGTTGAATCTTTAAATTACGGTTTCAACCCTTTAATTTTTATTCTTATAATGAGAAATGCAACTGAATTTAAGCCAAATGAAAGTATAGACAAAGATTTCTCAAAAAACTACTTCTACGCCATATCAAAAGGTGTTGAAGTAAAAAAGATCCTTCTTAGCTTTGACGGAGAAAAAGTCTATTTTGAAAAATTTATCTAAACTACTTTCCTCTTCTTCTTGTTGCAACATCAAAAATAACTGCAAGCGCAAGGACAATGCCAAGAATGATGTATTGCAGAGAAATATCTACGCCTAACAAATTCATACCATTTGTAAGTGTTGTCATTACAAAGGCACCCACAAGTGAGTTCACAACATTGCCAACGCCTCCTGCAGCAGAAACGCCACCAATATATGCGCCAGCAATAGCATAAAGTTCAAACAATGTTCCTGCAGTTGTAGTCGCAGATTGCAATCGGGAGGCAAATAGAATGCCAGAAAGACCTGAAAGGAAACCCATTGATGCAAATACAATTAATTTAATCTTCTTAACCTCTATACCACTTAGTTCTGCTGCCTCTGGATTTCCACCAACGGCATAGATATGTCTTCCCAAAGAAGTTTTGCTTGTAACAAAACTATAAATAACCGTAACAATAAGCACAATAACAAGAGTCCACGAAATGCCTCTAAAAGCTGCAAGCTTGAATGTAAAATACAAAAGTAGCCCTGAAATAAATATGAGTTGCAGAATAAATATATCCAAAGGCATTACATCAAAACCTCTTTGTATATTTCGCCTTCTTCCTGCGATGGACGATAAAACTATAAAGACAACACCAGAAATACCAAGAATCAGAGTTAATTTATGATACTGAGGTAAGAAATTAGAAAGCCCAGGAATATCAGGAATAAAACTATTTCCTATAGCATTGAATGTATTGTTATTTATTATTATAGTGCCTGTGCCACTTGTAACCATCAAAAGTGCGCCACGATACGCAAGCCATCCTGCAAGAGTTGCAACAAAAGACGGCACACCTAAAAATGCCACCAATGACCCATTCAAAAGCCCAGCTAATGTACCAAGAGAAAGGGCAATCAAAATCGCAGCCAAAGCCGAAAAGCCGTGAAATTTCATTAGTACTGCAGCAATTGCTCCAAGAAAGCCCGATAGAAATCCAATAGAAAGGTCTATTTCTCTTATAACAATAACAAGCGTTACACCTATTGAAAGCACACCTAAATAGCCTGTTTGGTTAACCAGATTGGAAATATTTACAGGGGCAAGGAAATTCCCTTGGGATATTAATGAGAAAACCGCCATTATGGCAAGAAGAGCAATAAACATTGCATAATCTCTTACATTTTCTTTCAAAAAGGTCTTTAAGTGTTCTAAGAAAGTTCTCACATTCCACCTCTTTATCAGTCAATTGCGTATTTCATTATTTCTTCCTGAGTCAAATTTTCTACCGATGTAAATTCCTTTGTAATTCGCCCTTTACCCATAACATAAATTCTGTCGCTTAAACCAAGTATCTCTGGCAATTCAGAAGATATTAACATAATGGCTTTACCCTCTCTTGAAAGTTCCCTTATAAGATTATAGATATCAAATTTTGCTCCGACATCTATACCTCTTGTTGGCTCATCCATTATAAAAATATCAGGCTCAGAGAAAAGAGATTTAGAAACAAGTACTTTTTGTTGCGTTCCTCCACTCAGAGTTGAAACTCTAACATTCACATGCCTTGCTTTAATTCGTAGTTTATTTAAAAACTCACTTGCAACAACTATTTCCTTTTGTTCATCAATTATTCCATTAGCTGAAATTTTATCAAGTCTTGGTAGAGTGATGTTCTTTCTTATGCTTTCAATAAGTATGAGGCCTTTTTCTTTTCTATCTTCTGTTAGGTAAAATATGCCATGCCTTATTGCTTCTTCGGTTGATGATATTTTAACTTTTTTACCCTTCAAATAAATCTCTCCATTTACAATAAATCCATAAGGATTGCCAAAGATACTGAGTGCTAATTCTGTCCTTCCTGCGCCAATAAGTCCAAAAATTCCAACTACCTCGCCCTTCTTCACAAAAAGATTAATATTACTCAAAATCTTCTTACCTGTATCTGGACGTATAACATTAAGATTTTTAACTTCAAGATACACATCATTATATTCTTCTCTAATCCTTGGAGGATATATTTCTTTTATTTCCCTTCCAACCATATATTTTATAATAGAATTCTCGTTGAATTCTTTGCTTTCTCTTTCAATGTACTTCACAGTATGGCCATCTCTTAAAACTGTAATAGAATCAGCAACTTTAAGCACCTCTTTTAACCTGTGGCTTATTAGAATTATTGTCATTCCTTTTCTTTTTAATTCTAAAAGGAGATTTAAAAGATTTTCACTTTCGGTCTCGCTTAGAGAGGATGTCGGTTCATCCAATATAAGAACTTTTGGATTTTTGCTTAATGCCTTTGCAATCTCTACAATCTGTTGAAGACTTATGCTCAGCTCTTTAACCTTTGCCATAGGGGAGATGCTTTCCCCTTTAACCATTTCAAGCAACTTCTTAGATTCAATTATTTCTCTTGAAACATCTATAGAAATACCATTTGTAATTTCGTGCCCCAAAAAAATATTTTCATAAACCGTAAGCTCAGGAACCAAAGATAGCTCTTGATATATTATTGCAATCCCTTCTTTTTCGCTATCGTAAATGTTGTGAAATTTTACAGGTTTTCCTTCTATCTTTATTTCGCCTGTATATTCGTGATATGGGTATACCCCGCTCAGAATTTTCATCAAAGTGCTTTTCCCGGCACCGTTCTCTCCTACAAGGCAATGAATTTCATTTCTTCTAACCTTGAAATTAACATTAAAGAGAACCTGAACTCCAGAAAAAGACTTGTTTAAGTTTACTACTTCAATGAGCGGGGTATCCATTTTTAACCTACATTAATGCCAAGTAAAATCACTTTCTTTATAGTAGCCAGAGTCAATAAGAACTTGCTTAACATTATTCTTATCAACTACTTGAACTGGAGTAGGCTTTGAAGGAACATCCTTTGCACCATTGTTGTAAGTCTTTGTTGATTCAGGAGTTCCACCTTGTAAATAAGTTATGGCAACATTGATTGCGTCTTTAACTAATACTCTTACATCTTTAAATACAGTCATTGACTGCTTACCATCAATAATGTATTGAATTGATGGTTTTTCTGCATCTTGACCTGTAATCACATAGCTCTTAATTGCAGGATCCGCTGCAAATGTATCTGCAATTGCCCTTGCTGTTCCATCGTTTGGTGCTAATATGAACACATTACCCTTTAGATTGGCCGGTGCAACTGCCAAATTTGCTTCGGCAAGGTTCTTTGCGGTGTTAAAATCCCAGTTTGTGGTAATTTGACCAATTATACTTGCCTCTTCGTCCCTTGTAAGGTCTTTCTTATTCTGAAGTGCCTTAGCCTTGTCTGAATTTGCAATCACAAAGGTACCATCTGCAATCTTCGGTTGCAATACTTGTGAAGCACCAAGGAAGAACAAGAAAGAGTTATTATCTGATAAAGCACCTGCATATAAGTAGAGTGGGTTATTTTTACCGGTTGCATGATCAACAAGATATTGACCTTGCTTTTGACCAACTTCGATACTGTCGAATGTAACATAATAATCAACATTTGGTGTTCCTAAAATCAATCTATCGTAAGAAATTACTTTCACGCCGGCTTTCGCTGCTTCATCTGCTGCTGCGGCTGCTGCGGTAGCATCCTGTGGGCAAAGAATAAGAACTTTAATACCTTTGCTTATTAGAGTTTCAACGTTTGTCTTCTCCTTTGCAGGATCTCCTTGGCTAAAGAGAATTTCAACCTTGTAATTGGTGTTCTTTAAGGCATCTTGGAATCTTGTTTCATCTTGAATCCACCTTGGTTCATCCTTTGTCGGCAAAACAATGCCGATGTCAACTTTGCTTGTCTTCTTTGCACAGCCAGTCGAAAGAATCATTGGCGACAAGAGAGCTACTAACGCCACCAACACTAACACTTTGCGCATTACTTTCATAGTGCGCCTTCTTTCATAAGTATTTCAATATAAAAA
This sequence comes from Caldisericum exile, assembly GCA_002877955.1. Classification (GTDB taxonomy): domain Bacteria; phylum Caldisericota; class Caldisericia; order Caldisericales; family Caldisericaceae; genus Caldisericum; species Caldisericum exile_A. Next base: position 9,624 of record PNIL01000015.1, read on the forward strand.
AGAGAAAACTTGTCAATACTAATTAATTTTAATTTACAATTAAAATTTTTTAACTCCTTTTTTATACAAAAAACGCTATCAAAAGGCATATCTTTAATTTCCTTAATTTTTTAATTTCTGTTAATAAATAATCTAAAAGTATTTTATCAAAAAATTGCCTTTTGTCAATAGAACAAACACCTTTAATAAAATTTTTTGAGAAGTTCGGTAGAAGTAAACAATCTTATCAAAAAGTGCTTTTAAAGTATCTTCTAAAAACTTCCATGTGATTTTTTCATGCTAAACTCAGTTATATTACCCTTGGTCCTTTTAAACCAAGGGTAATATCTTATTAGCATACTCCTCATTACCTCTGCAATGTTAAACGTAAAGGCACTAAGATTTGTGAAAAGCAAACTTAACTATCCTTGAGGTTCTGAAGGAGCACCAATCTCTATTTCATCTGGAAGCGAAAAGAAACCTATAATTTCAAAAATTTCACCAACAAACATTAAAATAGCACCTAATCCAAAGACAATCAAAAGTATAGAACCATAGTAAAGAAGCATACCTGCAGTTTTAAAATGTTGATTAGAGAGGCTATCAGAAATTGCATCAAAACTCTTCTTTATATAGTAATACGATACTACAAATAATACATAAATTACAAGCAAAACTAAAATCATTCCAAAACCAAAACCTCGCATTCCACCCATAAAACCATTAGCAAAACTAAAAATAAGCGCAAATCCGCCAACAACAGCAAAAATCAACATAACAAAGTAATTTATGAGTTGCAATATAAAACCAGTTAGGTAATTTGAGAAAATATCTGGCTTTTGAACCTTTTTAGAAATCTCATTTAGCGCCATTAAAATAAGAATAATTGATGCAACACCAAAAATAAATGAAAGGCCAAAACCTCTTCGAATGAAAAGTGAAGCAACAAGAGGTAAAATTGCACCAATCCCACCCATAAGTTTCGCATTCTTTAACTCAATTTTCTCCATTTTTTCCTCCTTTATAAGGTTATTAAATTATAAACTATTTAAAAAATTTTCAAGAGACTCTTTGTATCTTCCTGAACTTACATTGTTTTCTTTTATAAATAAAGCTTTTTTAACAAGATTTCCAGGAATTTTATTCAATTTTATAACAAAAGACTTGTTTCTTTCACCAAATCTAGATGATGAAACAAACACAACCTCTTTATTAATAAGTGCATCTTTGTTCTTAAAAAGAAAACTTCTCATCAGAAACGGAATATTTCCTGCCCAGATTTGCGACAGAATAAAAACTCTTTCAAATTTCTCTAAATCTAAATGTAAAGGCTCAATGGGAACGATTTTCCCAATAATTAAATAGAAAAAATTCCTAAAGAAATTTCTTTTCAAATTGTCTTTAATCTCTACAATCTCACAACCTCTCATTTTTTGGTTGCCTCCCAATATTTTATTTTTTCCTGGCTAAGAAAAATAAATCACGACCTCATCCATCTAAACATCCTTTTTGTGCGTCTCTTCCACTCGCACGACTTGTATTGGATAAACAATTGAAACCCCCTCTTTTTTCAGAATTTCAACTATTGCAATATTAACTTTTTCCTGAAGCTCCATAAACTTATTGTAATCCTTTTCGTTTATGTAATAGGCGAGTGTAAAATTCAAACTATACTGTCCTATTCCTGAGAACCTTGCAAAGGCAAAAACAGTTTCATCAACACTTTCAACCGCACTCTTCAAGATATCACTCATTTTTTCAAGTTTCTCTTTTTCTGTCTCAAAAGCAACTCCAATATTAATTTGAACTCTTCGTGTGACCAATCTTGACCAATTTCTCACAATTTGTGAAGTTATTATAGAATTAGGTATATTTATCTCCTCGCCCGAAAGACTTACAAGTCGTGTACTTCTTAGCCCAATCTTTGAAACTGTTCCCTGTACATCACCTGTGACAATGTATTCACCTTCGACAAAAGGTTTATCAAATATAATCGCAAAATAGTTTAAAACATCCTGAAGAATTCTCTGTAGGCCAAGGCCAATAATAACTCCACCAACACCAAACGTAGTAAGAATTGATGTGATATCAAATGCTGGTATAAAGTTTTTGACTATAAACACTATACCAAGCAAAACTACTACAATTTTTATTGAAATCATTAATGCTCTGAGCGCTTTTTTCTGTGTTTCTTCAAGAATGGATGTTGTTAAAATCTCAGAATAAACAAAGTCTATAATAGCAACAAGTACATATATTATGGCAACCGCAATAAGTCCTCTCTCAAGTGAATGTAAAATTGTCCTAAAATCTTGAAGGTTTAACTGCTCAAGACTTACAAGAAAAGCAAATACATATAGAATTGGCCCCAACCTTCTGAATAGAAATTGGGTTAGTCTTATGCCAAAATTATCTCTTTTATCCTTTATCTTATCAATTATGCTTTTAAGAATTTTTTCTGTAAGAAATATAAGAAGAATTAGGGAAATGAAAATCAAAAAACTTATTAAGTAACGCAGTATTGTATTTCCCCAAATTTGTGTTTCAAGTAGTTTGTTAATGAGTCCCATTATATATCCTCATTTTTAAAACCTTTTCATTATATCCTACAATTTTAAAAATAAAAAGCCCGTAGCAAAGCGCTACGGGTAGAAAGCTTATAGCAAAAACTAATCCAAAATTTCGTGATAACTTACAAGATCTTTTTTGGAACTCATCTTTTCAACAGCTTCAAGTAATAGCAAACCTTGTTCGTTTATGCTTGTCTCGCCAATATACCCTGCGGCTCTTGCAAGTTCAAGGGCATCTTGGAAGGCATCCTTCGAAAGACCTGAAATTTTTAGTGCCTCTTTTATGTTCTTCGGAAGAATTCTAACTTTACGTTCTTTAACATAGAGTGTACCAACCTCTCTTAAAGCTCTTAAGACTCTTACCAATAATGGGTTTACAGGAAAACCAAGTCCTGTTGGAACACCTGAAAGAGCCTTATCCATTAATTTACCTGCTTCTGTTTCAATAATGTTTCCATCTGGAAGAATCTCAATTAAATGTCGAGCTTCAAGCTTTTCTAAGGCAAACCTTATTCGGTCTTCTTCAAATTGATCTTTTAGTTTATCGATAACTTCATTAATATTAGCGCCCTTTTCTGGGATAAGAGAGAAAACTGTTCTTTCAAATTTTGTGATCAAAGGAAGCCTCTCAATATGTTCTGCCAGGTTTGCAAAGAAATAACCATTTTTTGTTGGCTCTTTTGAACCTACAAGACCCTCCTCTTCTGCTTTCTTTACCCACTCTAAATTAGGAGAGCTAAACGTTTTTCTTGTAATAGTAATTGCCTTAACTGAGTCAGAGCTTACACTTTGAACATTACGATCAAGTACTTTTTCTCCCCATTCGGTTATCTCAAAAACTTCCTTGCCTTCGTCATCGATAGTACTTCTAATAAGCTCAAAACCTTCCATTGAGTGCAAATCTGCTCTCAAATCAAAATACCCCTCATACCACGCAGTAAGGTCTTTTGCGTCTTCAAAAGCCTTGGCAATTTGCTGATACTTCTCAGGCATTTCATTTAATTTTCTTCCATAACGATCTATAAGTTCCTTATACTGTTTAATACGCCTATCTATCATCTCTTTCTTTAAATTTTCAAGTGTAGGACGCTCATTTTTATTTGTCTTTGCCTTTTCCCAGAGCGCCTTAATTGCACGAAGTGCCATCATTTCGCCTTCTTCAATATCAAAAGACCAAATTTCTTTTCTTGGCCCATCTTTAAGCAATCTATAAACTTCCAAGGCCCATTCACCTGCAAGAAGAAGATTTCCATCACCATCAACATAACCAAGTGATTGGAGCGTAACGAGGGCGACGTCAGTTATTTTTCTCTCATCATACCAATCAGCAATTGCCTTAAGTATGTCTTCAGATAGAACTGTACCTTCGCCAAAACCACCAAGCATAAGAGTTTTTTTGACCGCCTGACCTAAAGCAGTAAATGAAAATATCTCCCCATTTGGAACTGAATATGCGATGAGTCTCATTGATTCAAGAAGATGTGAATTTTTAACTGATAATTTTATTTCTGATGAGCGGGCTGGTCCAACTGGTAAACCTCTTATTACGTCGGCAAGCTCTGAGTCTATGATTAGCTTTGGTGAAACAGAATATATATCAAGAATGGCCTTGCCTTGTTCACTCAAGGTGTAGTATTCCTTTTTTGTTTCCTGATTTCTAACCTTCAATGCAAGCCCTCTTTCCATAAGAGGTTCTATTCCAAGCGGACCAACACGTTCTGCCCTGTTTGCGGCATCAAGAAAAGCGATAATTTCACTTCCTATGAATCTAAAATCTGGATCCCATTCCTCAGGTTTTGCAAGACCTCTTTTCTCAACCACAACAACATTTTGAGATTCGTATGATTCCTCCTCAAGATTCGGTTTTGGTCCAAGGGAATAGAGTTCTCTTAAGACGTTTGCTAGTGCTCGGCCTGTATATGTTAAAATTAATTTTGCAGGCGTTTCAAAACGCACTAAACCCATAAGATCGAGTTCTCTTACAGTGTCATTATCAAGTTGAGATAAATCGGTTGCAAGGAGCCCTGCATCCACATCTGACATCATTTTTTCAAGAACTAATGCATGTTCTTTTTTAATTACCATAATCTCACCTCCTATTATTATAAAATTTTATACATTTTAACAAATTATAACACAAACTTCAATATTAGTCAATATGTTTTCCGTTAAATTTTTTAAATCCACTTTTTAATGTTAAAACACTTGACAAAAATCTTGAAGGTCATAAAATTTTTTTG
>PNIL01000036.1 GCA_002877955.1 Caldisericum exile
TCATTTCTCGTAAACAATCTTTCCTTTTATAACTGTTTTTCGAACAGTATAAGATTCATCAAGACAAACAAAGTTTGCAAGTTTGTTCTCCTTTATCTCACCAAATGAAAGTTCAGAAATACTTTTTAAAGGATTCAAAGAGGAAGATTTAACTGCCTCTTCTACTGAAAAATTACCATATTGGATAAGATTTTTGAATCCCCTATCCATAGTTAAAACAGAGCCTGCAAGTGTGCCATTTGAAAGCCTTGCTTCACCATCCTTCACATAAACTTCAAAGCCACCTAACTTATAAATTCCCTCACCGAGATTTGTTGCTTCAATTGCATCAGTTATAAGAACAACTCTATTGCTGTATGGTTTAAGTAATTTTAAGACATATTTTGAGGTGTGATGAGTATCTGCAATAATCTGTAAGTAAAAATCAAAGTAAAAAGATGCTCCAATCACAGATGGTTCCCTGTGATTAAAAGGTGCCATCGCATTAAAAAGATGTGTAATTGAATCCGCACCATTTGCATACGCTTCTTTTACTTCATCAAAAGTTGCCTCAGTATGTCCAATTGAAACCTTAATATTTCTGCTATTTAAAAATCTTATCAAATTAAGTGCATTAGGAATTTCAGGAGCAACGGTAAACATTTTCACATTCCCAAATTGGATGAGTTTTTCTGCTAATTCAACATTTCCTTCTAAGAAAAATCTTTCATCCATTGCACCTTTTTTCTTTGGATTAATAAAAGCACCTTCAATATGCACTCCTAAAGGAATTGCCTTGAAATTCTTATAACCCAAATCAATCTCTTTCAGTTTCCCTATTAGATTCTCAAAAGGTAGGCTTACAAATGTTGGAAGAAAAGCAACAACTCCTGTTTTAGGAAGTCTATTTGACATCTCTATTACTGCATCCATTCCTCCATTTGAAACATCGAAACCTTCAAAACCGTGTATATGCACATCAACAAAACCAGGAGCAACAATATAATCCGTTAAGTCTATAAAATTTCTTGTATGATTTTCTCTTGTAATTTGAGTTATAACACCATCTTTAACATAAATAAAAAATTCACCTTCAAGATATTGAGGTAGGTATATTCTTGATACCTTAAAAACAATTGTATTTTCAGATTCCATATGTCACCTTCCTTAATCTCTCTGGCTTATCCGGATTTAATTGTTTCTCAACGGAAAGATAAAACGAGAAGAGTTGTAAAAATGTTGCAATTGCAATTGGATATTCAAGAGTATTGCTCCCCTTTATATTAAAAGATAAAACACCCTTAGGAACTTCTCCATCGGTTATAACAAGTACATGTGCATTGTAAGAGATAAGTACTTGAAGAATCTCTAAATTAGAAGGAAACGTTTCATCTTTCGGCATAAGGAAAATAACAGGTGTTTCAGAAGAAAGGGAAGCAATTGGTCCATGTAAAAAATCAATAGATGAATAACCAATTGCATTCACAAGACTTGTTTCTCTAAGTTTGAGAGCAAATTCAAGCGCATTCGGATAGTTAAATCCTCTACCAAGAATGATAAAATTTTTGGCAAACCTGTACCGTACGACAAGATCTTTAATGATGTTGGAATTATAAAAAACATGACTCACAGAATCTGTAATAGAATCAAAATCAACAACTTTCTTAAAGGCATTTGCAAGACCAAGAAAAAATAAAAGAGAGGCAAAATATGTCTTCGTTGCAGCAATGCTCTTTTCCTCGCCCGCATTCAGATGAAACGCAATTTTAGAAATCTTTGCAAGCGTTGAACTAATACTATTTGTGATACCAATTGTTAAACTCCCTGCATTATTAAAGCTCTCAATCACTTTTATTACATCTTGTGTTTCGCCTGATTGACTTACCCCGATTCCAATTACCCTTTCCAAATGAGGATAGCTATTATACCAAGTAAATAGTGAAAAAGATGCAAACGATACAGGAATTTTATAAGTTGACTCAATAACATACTTTCCAAAAACTGAGGCATTATCAGAAGTCCCACGAGAAGCAATCATAAAAGAACATGGATTAAAGGAAAGTATTTCGTCTTTTATTGACAAAAAATCTTCTCTTTTCTTGTAGTCATTCAATATTTTTAATTCTTCATGGATTTCGTTATACATAAAATAATTATTCTCCATATGTTATTTCCCCCATTATGTATTGAGATTTACTGCCCGTTGTTTGCGGAAGGTGAGATTTAAGTTTTAACTTACTTCTCATTGCATAGAGCGCAAAAGCAACAGATTCTTTTGCCTCAGATGGCAGACCAAACTCATCTGATAATTTTAATTCAATTCCTTTAAGTAGTCTCTTTAAGTTGTTAACAAGAGTTTTGTTGTTTGCACCCCCACCTGATAAAACAACATATTTTGGTTTTGACTTAATAAATGTTTCAATTGAATACCATATTGCAAAGGCTACAAACTGATTGAGCGTAGCTATGAAATCAAACCTATCTATATAATTAAATCTTTCAAGTAAGTCTTTCATAAACGCTTCTCCAAACTCATTTCTTCCAGCACTCTTTGGAGGATTTCTAATTATAAACTCATTTCCTTTAAGAAAGTCAAGCATCTCCTCAATTACTTTTCCCTTTTTTGCAAACTCTCCATTTTTGTCAAAATCACTTCCAAACAAAACTTGCGAGGCATAATCAAGCACCATATTACAGGGTCCCATATCAAAGGCTATGACACTTTGAGGATCTTCATCAGGAATAAAAGTGATATTTGAAATACCTCCTAAATTAACAAGCGCAATTGGTGAAAATCTTTTAAAATAGAGAAAATCAAAAAATGGAATTAACGGAGCACCAGTTCCAGAAAGTACAATATCCTTTGCCCTGAAATTGGAAACTACATCAATGTGATTTCTCAAGGCAATAAAAGCTGGCTCTCCAATTTGAAGTGTTGAAATGCCGTCATTGTGATAAATCGTCTGTCCATGAAGTCCCACAACAAAAATATCACTACTATCAATGCCAAACTCGTTTAAAAATCTCTCCAAAAGTTTTGAAAACAATTCTCCAAGTTCGTAGTTTAAATCAGAAACTTCTCCTACAATTCCCCTTTCTGAAATCTCTTTTATTCTCAATTTCAACTGTGCATCGTATGGATATGTCTTATAATGAAGAACCTTTAAATCCCTTGCATCCTCAAGAGAATCGATGAGAGATATTGTTACACCGTCAAGAGATGTACCACTCATTATGCCAATTGCCTTCATAGTATCTCCTTATAGACAAGATTGCCTATCACTCTTCTTAAATGCATATGCTTGTTATTATCTCTTCCAAAATAAACTCTATTTGTAAGAATTGTGATGGAAATATCCTTTTCAAAATCAAAGAAAATTGAAGTCCCAGTGAAGCCTGTATGACCTATTGAGTCATCGGATGCAAAGTCAGGACCACCACTAAGAAACTTCCCCTTTACAAAACCAATTGTGCGCTCTGGTTTTAAGCCATCCGTAAAAGACTCCCTCATAAGTCTTATCGAATCTTCAATAAGAATTCTCTTCGATGAAACAAAACCTTTATTTAAAATGAATTTTGAGTACTGTTCAAGATCTTTAAGGTTAGAAAAGAGTCCTGCATGACCACTTGCTCCACCCAATGCACGAGCATTTTCATCATGAACAACACCTTTAAGCCTCTTCCCATTAAGAACTTCGGTTGCACATACTGAACCTTTAACTTCAAAACCAGTATCATACATTAACAGATCATCAAAGAAACTACGCGCATTTTCTTTCAAGGATTTATTCGTTATCTTTTCAATGATAAAACCTAACAAAATAAATCCTAAATCACTATATTCAACTTGTTTATCTGGTGGTCTTTCAATACCATACTTAAGAATTTTTTCAATTGCTTCTTCCTTTTTAATTTCTTCCACTTCATAAGGTCTGTCATTTGAAGCCTGCAAGTTAGACGCAAAAATAGGAAGCCAAGCCTTTAAACCTGCTGTATGAGTTAAAAGATTTTTTAGCGTAATATTACCTGGGAATCCTTCAATATAAAGAGATACTGGATCATTTATGGATAAAAAACCCTCCTCAACCAATTTTAAAATGTACGGTGTTGTAAAGACAACCTTTGTAAGAGATGCAAGATCAAAAAGGGTCTCATTTGTTATAAAATCTCCGTTTTCTTCTGTCTTGCCCCTAACAATCTCAAAAAGCACTCTATCACTTTTTACAACAGAAACGCCGATTGCAGTTGCTATCTTTTGCTTTAAAGCCTCTTCCACTACTGTTTCTATATTCATACAGGAAGCCTCCCCATAGCCTTGTATTCTCCCTTTACTACATTTAGTGCAACTTCTACAATTTTTGGTAATGGCGAATAGGTAAGGACAATGCAATCAGCAAATGTAAATAGTTGTCTATCAAATGGGTCTCCTAAAATTATGACACAGACATTTTTAACAATCCTCTTTATACTTTCTACAAGTTCAACTTGTTTCGGATTATTAAAGGCGTTGTAAACAGTTATGACAACATTATCATCGCTTTTTAGATTTGAAAGAATATTATTTTTCTCATCTTCATTAGGTTCTATTGAAAAGTGCAAAAATGCTTTGGATCCAAAATGCTCTTTCAAACTTGAAATTACTATGAATTTGAAATTCTTTGTACCTATAAAATTCTCATCTTTATAAAGCGTTACAAATCTTTCGTTCCGTAAGGAAATCTCTTCCAAATTTGAGTCATCAAACTTCCTTAACCCTTCTATACGCTCTATATGTTCATCAATATTTATGTGTGATTTTTCTATTGCACTAACCATTGTCTTTTGCACTTCAAACAAGCTACAAACAGAAAGCATATCGTTTCCTGCAAGAAGTGCTTTTACAGGAATTTCTTCTAAAGGAAATACATTTGCTCCACCCATCTCAAGATCATCCGTCATAATGGGACCTTTATAGAATTCTCTTAAAAGTGATATACCCTTCTTTGAGAATGTAATAGGTAGGTCATCAATGAAAGGAACAATTATATGAGCGGTCATAATAAAATCTGATACATCTTTAACTGCTTCAAAAGGTTTAAGTGCCATTTCAAAATAGGGATAGTCAAGTTCAAATGAAGGAATAGTTTTATGAGGGTCAATCTTAACCCCACCATATCCAATAAAGTGTTTTGCAACTGCATAAACATGTGCTTTATGAAGTCCTTCAATTGCATTTAAAGAAAATTCAGAAACCATATCAACAAAACCGCCGAAACTTCTTATACTTATGGTATTCCCCTCAGTTAGATATACATCTACAACAGGTGCAAGATTCATATTTATTCCCTTCTCTAAAAGAATTTGACCCATCTTAAAATAGGTCTCTTTTGCGTAGTGTGGATCAAATGAAGACCCCAAATTCATATTTGAAAACATAAAGTCATCAAACTCGCTAATTCTTCTTACAATGCCCCCTTCTCCATCAACTGAAATGATCGGGTTATCAAATTCATTTTTAAGGATATCGATATTTTCTTTTAAATGCTCAATATTTCTTTTGAAGAGAATAAAATATTTAGCTCCAATTTTCTTAAAAAACTTCAACCTCTCAACTGATATAACTGGCTCCTCAAAACCAAAAAGGAAAATCTTTCCAATGTCAGCCATAGATTATCTCCTTAAGTTTATCTATTTCTTCTCTATAAAAATCAAAAACATTTGACCCTCTGGGAATGCTTTCTATAACAACCGAAACATCATCTTTTAAGTCTTTCAAAAATGCTTGAACAAGCCTAAAATCCACATTACCTGAACCAATTGGCAAATGCAAATCCTTCCCTTGAACGGTATCACTTATATGAACCTTTCTAATTCTTTCAAGATATTTATCTTTAAGAAGTATTGGTTTATTGAATTTGTCCTCTTTTATAAAATAGTGAGAGATATCAAAACAGAAATTTACATTAAAGTTCATAAAAAAATCCAAAAACTCTTCAAAATTGGAAAATAGAGAATTAGTTGTGTTCTCTAAAATGATATTCGTGTATTTTGAAGTAAGAAACTCAAAAGAAGTTTCCATAATCTTAACTGACTTTTCAATATATCCATCAAACCTTGTTGTAAAACCTCCCTCGTGAACAACTGTATCAAACCCGAAATCAAGCACCCTTGAAATTTCATCTAAACTAAACTTTAGATGTCTCTTTGAGAGGCTTGCAAGATTTGTATAAAAGTAAGGCGCATGTATTTTTATTGGTTTATTCAATTTGGGAAGCGAATCCACCCCCAAGTCAAATACTACCTCAACCTCATCTACAAAATCTATATTATCATTAGCTTTAAGCTCTACATTATTCAAAAGAAAACCTATTGTTGAAAATCCTATCTCCATTTTTACCTGAAGAATTTGGGATCCATAGCGTTTCTCAATCCATCACCTACAAAATTGAAGAGAAGCACTGTAATAAAAATCATAAAACCAGGTATAAAAACAAGCCACTGAGCATTCCAGATATAGGTCTGCGCGTTTATAAGCATATTACCCCAACTTGCCGTAGGTGGCTGTACTCCTAAACCAAAGAATGAAAGTGAAGCCTCAGAAAGTATTACTCCACCTAATCTAAGGGTTGACCAAACAATGAGAATATGGAAAGTATTTGGAAGAATATGCTTAAAAATAATCCTCATATCAGATGCACCAATTGCCTTTGCTGCCTCAACATACTGCTCTTCTACAACGCTCAGTGCTTCACCACGCACAATTCTTGCAATACCCACCCATCCAAAGATAACAAGGATAATGATGAGCTTTAAAATAGAACTCGGAACGATTCTTATCTTTGCAGCAACAACAAGGATGGGAAATTCAGGGATTGTCATCATAATCTCATTTATTCTCATAAGAGTTAGATCTACAAATCCCTTTTTGTATGCAGCAAATATCCCAATGAAAGCACCAATTAAACCAGTAATAAAAGTAACCGCAAATGAAATCAAAAGTGAAATACGTCCTCCATACATCAAGCGTGCAAGCTCATCTCTACCATTTTCATCGGTGCCTAAGGGGTGAAGTCTACTTGGTGGTTGTAAAACTTCATTTAACTTAATTTGATTTGGGTCAACCCTATAAACAATTGGACCAACAATAACAAAGAGAAAAATAAGTATTAGGAAAAAGAGAGATACCATTGCAAGTTTATCTTTTTTAAGCCTTTCTATGACCTTTTTAAAATATGTAGAAGCTTCTTTCTTTTTTTCGATTTCTTGAATCTCAATTTCTTGCATCACTCACCTCAGCTAAATTTAACTCTTGGATCAAGGAATACATAGGCAATATCAGCAATAAGAAGAGATAAAACAAGTACTGTTGAATAGAAAACAAGCGAAGCCATTGCAACCATATAGTCATTATTCATAACTGCACCAATAACTAAACTTCCCATGCCGGGAATTGAAAATATCTGCTCTACTATCGCAGAACCACTGAAAAAGCCCGGAAATGAAAGGAAAAAAAGTGTAACAATCGGATTGAGAGAGTTTCTAAAAACATGCTTTCGCAAAACAACACTTTCTGGAAGTCCTTTTGCACGTGCAGTTCTTACATAATCCTTTTTAAGCATTTCAAGGACAGATGAACGAGTATATCTAACCCAACCAGTAAGTCCTCCAAATCCCAAAACTATAAATGGCATAACGATATATTTCAATCTATCAAGAAATCTTGCAAAAAATGGAGCATTCTCCATTCCAGGTGTCATAAAACCGCCGGGAGGAAGCCAATGGAATTTTACCGAGAAAAGGATCATAAGCATCAGGGCAAACCAAAAAGTTGGCATTGCAAGACCAATATAGGAGAGGACTGTAAAGAAGTTATCAATGAACGATCTTTGCCTTAAGGCAGTAAAGAATCCTATGATTACTCCTACTACAAGGGAAAATGTAAAGGTAAATATATTTATGGAAAGTGTTATGGGCATTGCCCTTTTAATTAAATCTATCACCTTCTCACCAGTTACGGCAGATATACCGAAATTACCCCTTAAAATTTGAGAAAGCCAAAAGAAGTATCTTACAATAACTGGCTTATCAAACCCATAAGCCTTCTCAAGATACTGCACATAGCTTTGATTTATGAAAGGATTAGCTCTTAACTCAGCAAAAGGATCTCCCATAAGGCTATAGAAGATGAACGCTATGAAAGTTATAGCAAAAAGTTCAGGTATAAGTATTAAAATTCTTCTTGTTATATACTGCTTCATCGAATCCTCCACATAAAGGAGAGGGCGAAAAACCCTCTCCCCTTTTCGCATTAGTTATCTAAATACCAGAAGGAGGCATTCCATGTAAATCTATTAATGCCGCCCTTTGAACCGATATAGTTCTTAAATTCCTTTCTTATTGCAGAAATTCCTACTCTTTCAAGCCAAGGAATCTCTGGGAGTTCTTCTGTGTATATTTCTTGGAATTTCCAATAGTACTTCTTTGCAAGTTCTCTATCAAGAGTAGAATAGGCAAGGTTTGCATAATTTGTTGCATCTTTGTTGCACCATCTTGACCAGTTCAATCCTGAATAGTTATTCTCTGGTGTCGGGATTTGATCACATTTGTAGGAATCAAGTTTGCCTGGGAAGAGTGGGTCTTCTATCCATCCTGCAAAGTAAAGGTCAACTTGTCCCTGTGGAATAACTCTTCCATAGTAAGTTGAAATTGGATATGATGCAAGATTTACCTTAATACCAAGTTTCTGAAGCTCTGACTGAATAAATACACCAATTTGCTTTGCAGAAGTTGCAGTTGTCGTGCCTAAGGTTACGACAAACTCTTTTCCATCACTTGAAACAAGCACACCGTTTGGTCCCATCTTAAAGCCAGCCTCTGCAAGGAGTGCCTTTGCTTTATTGATATCATAGTAGTATTTCTTTGCATTTGGATTATACGCCCAGGAACTCTTCATTATAGGTCCTGTTGCTCTTGGCACATCAAAACCATAGTATTGTTTTCCATAACCTTCCATATTAATTCCATAGGCTATTGCCTGCCTTACTCTCTTATCAGAAAGAAGCGGATTGGCTGTATTGCAACCAATATAGGTAAGTCCACCTTCACTAAATGAAACATACACATTGAATTTATTGCTATTCTTTAACACTGATACCTGTTGTGGGTCAATGCTACTTGCCAATATAGTTCCTGCCATGAGGTTTGCAAGTCTTGTATTAGAATCAGGTATGTACTTAATAACAATTCTATCAACAAGAGGCTGCCCCCAAGGATAGTATGGATTCCTGACAAAAGAGATGTAGGAGTTCTTTACCCAACTTTCCAACATGAAAGGTCCGTTTCCAACTGGTTTTGTGTTGAAATCGCATGTGTTAATAAGTGATGGATCCTTGTCGTAAATTGGCTTTAGTATATGCGCAGGTAATACTCCTCTCCCTAATATGTACTGTGGGTCAACTACTTTATAGTAGTAAACAAGAGTTGAACTATTTGGTGCTTCAACATGGTCAATGAAGTTTGCCCACATACTTGAAGCAGAAACAACCTTTACTTTAGGATCGGCAAGTAATTTTTCAGTAAAGATATAGTCATTTACCGTAACAGGTGTCCCATCAGACCACTTTAAACCACCTCTTAGGTGATATGTAACTTTCATTCTCTTTTCGCCATTTACTTCATAAAGTTGTACAAGACCATTTTGAACAGTTGGAACTTCCTTTGCTGCAAGCGGATAAACATTCTCATTTTCATCAAGCCCTATAAGATTCGTGAATTGAAGAAGCCAATAGTCACCAGAAGCACCAATTGTTGCAAGAGGTAAGAAGAGAGAGTCTGCCTCGGATCCAGAAGCAAGGTTAACAGTGCCACCAACTTTCACTGGTTTTAAAACCCTAAAGACTGCATATGCAACTTCGGCTCTTGTTGCACTTTCATTTGGTTTAACGTTTCTTCCCTCTCTATAGTTAAGCAACTGATAGTGGTTATTGTAGGCAAGGCTCATTGCACCAACCGCATACTTTGGAATTGAAGCCTCATCGTTTGAAAATGTAAGTGGTTCAGTGTATTTTTGTGCCTCGACTTCCTTTCCCATAACCCTTACCAAAAGAACGGCAAGATCTGCCCTCTTTATGTTGTCCTTTGGTCTAAAAGTGCCATCTGAAAAACCTTTGACATAACCAGACTTTACCGCTGCCTCAACATAACCATAGGACCAAGATGAAGGTGAAACATCCTTAAATGTTGGCTTAGCAGGTTTATATTCAGAAATTCCCTTTGCAATACAGATGATCTTTGCAAGTTGTTCTCTTGTTACTGGATCATCTGGTTTAAATAAACCACCTCCAACACCTGTAAGAATTCCTTTTCCACTCAAGTAGTTAATAGCCTCGTACGCCCAGTAGTCCTCTTTTACATCAGAAAAACCTTGTGTTGCAGCTTGAATTGGTAAGACAAAAAAGCTACTTGCAAGAAGCAACACAACCAAAAACAACAAAACTAACTTCTTCATACGCACCTCCTTCAAAAATTATTTAAAAATTTTTACTTAAAAACGCTTTTCCCATTTCATTTTCGCTATTATAAAATTCAAATAAGCTTTGCGATTCTACTGCTTCAAGTAAGTGAGGATAAATAAGTTCAATAAAAGGAGTGCCATCTTCATCATAGGAAAGTTTATAACCCCTTTCATAGAAAAACTTAAACAGGTTAAATCCCAACAAAACTGGATCAAAGACATCCTTATCATAGACAAAAAATTCAATCCCAAAAAGTCTTTCGTTTGCAAGTGTATCAAAGCAAGGCTTAGAAATAGTTTTATTGAAATAGACTCCGTTTATACCTAAACCTTTTAGGAATGTCTCTAAAACGGAGGCGATATTCTCTTTTGACAAAACCATCCTAAAAGGCTTATTTGTGCCTCTACCAACAGAAACATCTTGAAAGCCTTCAAGGAAAACAAGCGCAGGATAAAGCAAAACCGATTGGTAGGAATTTAAATTTTGAGAAACATTTGACAAAAACTTTTCCATCTCTTCGTAGGTTAAAGCACCTTCTGTTTCAATAACTTCAATATTCAAGGAAAATGGTTTAGAAAAAATTCTTGCAAGCTTCCCAATGGAAAATGGATAAAGAAATGGAATTCCCATGGGACATACGATGCTCTCTTTCTCACAAACACTTCCAAAGCTTCTTCCAATAGGATTAAATCTATCAAGCACAACAACTTTAAGCGACTTTCTTGAGGCAATTTCGATAATCTTCTTTAGATTGTAAATAAATGTAAAGCATCTTACACCTACATCTTGAATATCAATAACTACCCCTTCCACTTTATCAAACAAATCCTCGTTAATATCTGGATAAATGGGGTATACAGGTTTTCCACTGAAGTCATCCTCCATTAAAGAAAAACTCTTACCTCTATCTGCCTCTAAATACAAACCATGCTCTCCTGTTAGGATAAATGCAGGATCAAGTATTTCTATATTTCTAAGAAGTTTTGAATTTATACCCGAAGCATTAGTAAATAAAGCAAAATTGCGAAAAGTTCTATTAACTCTGTCAAGCCCAACCTTACCCATATGCCTTCCTAAAAGAGAAGTTATTCTTTTTTAACATCTCTTTTGCCTCTTTTTCAGAAACACCATGTTTAAGCATTATAAGGGCAACTCTTGGATCCTTAACTTGTTTTACAAGCTCTAAGACTTTTGAATACTCAACACCACTTACTGTTGAAACAATATTAGAAGCTCTTTCAATGAGTTTTTTGTTTGTTGGATTTACGCTTACCATAAGGTTTCCATAGGTATAACCCAACTTCATCATAGATATTGTAGAAATCATATTCAAAACGATCTTTTGAGAAGTTCCAGCCTTTAAACGCGTAGAGCCAATGATAAACTCTTCTCCTGTTTCAAGAATTACATGGTGAGAAACAAAATCATATTGCACTTTACTGTTTGCAACAATAGCAGTTTTTGAACCAATTGAGTTTGCATACTTTAAGGCACCAATAACAAAAGGTGTTTTTCCACTTGCAGTAATGCCAATCAAAAAATCGTTTGCTTTGAACTTTCTCTTTTTAAGTTCCTCAACACCAAGATTCTCGTCATCTTCAAGATTCTCTTTTGGAGTAAAAACTGCCTTTAAACCACCTGCCATAATTGGAATGAATAGATCCTTTCGCGAGAATGTTGGACCAATTTCCGAAGCATCAAGGACAGCAATTCTTCCGCTTGTTCCTGCACCGATGTAAAATATTCTTCCGCCATTTTCAATTACTTTTACAACTTCTTCAATAACCTCATTAATCTTTTCTAATGCACCATCAATTGCATCAAATACCTTTTTATGATCCTCCAAAAACATTTTTGAAAGTTGTTTTATCTCTTTAAGATCAAGATCGTTCTCAAACATTTTTAATCCCCTTCTCCGCCATAAGTATTGAAGCAATTTCGTTTGATGTTTTCCTTTTAACAACATTCACTTTTACCCTCTTCGAAAGCACACCTAAAAATACTTCGCTAAAAACCTTTGAATTTTCAAAAACGCCTCCTGCAAGACCAACATTTACAGTTTCAAAGTCAAGATTCTCAATAACCTTTAGTGTCTCTTTTGCAAGTTTTGAAGAAGAACTACGTACAATTCCATTTAATGGATCATTTTTCAAAACAAAAACACTAAAATCGGCAATGTTCTTAACAACATTGCCTTCATAAATCGTTTCTATAATCGCATTCACATTACTCTGAGAAAAATATTTAATAATATTTTTTGCCTCTTTTTTGTGATTACCAAGTTGCATTTGAGAAAGTCCCTTTGAAAGGTAGTTCCTTCCTATATCAAACCCTGAGCCCACATCAGAAATTGCAAAACCAAGCCCACCATAGAATAATTCAGCTTTTCCTTTTTTTCCATAAATCGAGGAGCCCGTTCCAGAAATAACAACAACTCCATCGCCTTCTTCAAAGAAACTAAAATGGACAACCTTTATATCTGGGAAAATAAAAATATTTTGAGAATAATGCTTAAGCGCATCCTTTACTATATTCCTAAAACCTTCTTGAAGCCCTCCTGCCATGCTTACTGAAATGAGTTCAAAATGTTCTTTTTCAAGAGACTTTACTGCATCAAAAAGCCTATCTTTAATATCCTTTGAAGAAGTGGGGTTTCCAGGATAATCAATAACCTTACTTTCAATAATACCATCATGAACTACCGCTAACCTAATCTTGCTTCCCCCAAGATCAATCCCTAATTTCACACGATTCTCCTTAAATGTAAATTAATCCTATAAATGTCTCCCCTGTAAACTGATTTGACAAATTCCAAAATTTCTCCAGACCTATCAAAAGAACGCCTCTTTATTCTAAAAACAGGAGAGCCAACCTTTACATTTAAAAGCACTGTTTCTTCTTGATTTGCAAGTGATGCCTCGACAGTTTCTTCTGCATAGTATGGCTGCACGCCAAATTTTTCCATAAATGTGCTATAAAGAGAGCTACTTTCATTGAAACCGTCAAGTAAGCCCTCAAAACTATTATACTTTATAAATGCTTCCTCAATTGATATGGGAAGTCCATTCGAATAACGAAGCCTCTTTAATACATAAACCTTATCGCCATTATTTATAAGGAGTTCTTTTGCAATCTCCTCGGAAGCTTCAAAGACTCCTGATTTTAAAATTTTTGATATAGGGTCAAACCCTTGCAATTTCATCTCTTCTGAAAATCCAAGAAGCCTATCGGTTGGATGGTTAAAAAATATTTTTGATACGAATGTTCCTTTTCCCTTCTCTATGTAAAGATAACCCATGGCAATCAATCTTGATACGGCTTGTCTTACAGTATTTCTACTTACATTAAACATTTCCATAAGTTCATTTTCTGATGGTATAGGCTCACCTTGTCTCCAGGTTTGATTTTCGATAAGTTCTCTAATGCCCTCAGAGACTTGAAGGTAAAGAGGAACAGCACTCGTTTTATCTATTCTTTTTAAACCCATACCAACGTCCCAATGTTTTGTTAAAGCTATTATAATTAATTTTTTAATAAAAATCAAGTGCCCAAGAAATATTTAAGAAATCTACATCGCTTACTTACTTTAATAAAATCTTAATAAAAACAACATCTCCTTGTTTGAATATAATA